>CALCFP010000300.1 GCA_937900725.1 uncultured Bacteroidota bacterium
ACAGGTTTTGCGCCTAATTGGATAAGCTTCTGCACTGCATATTGTGCAACGTTGCCTGAACCTGATACGCAAACTGTCTTGCCCTTGATGTCGTCGCCTTTGGTCTTAAGCATTTCCTGTGCGAAGTAAACCACGCCGTAGCCAGTTGCTTCTGGACGGATAAGGCTGCCACCCCAGTTGATGCCCTTGCCGGTCAACACGCCGGTGAACTCGTTGCGCAAACGCTTGTATTGGCCAAACAGGTAGCCAATTTCACGGCCGCCTACGCCTATGTCGCCTGCTGGTACGTCAGTGTCGGCACCGATGTGCTTGCTCAATTCTGTCATGAAGCTTTGGCAGAAACGCATTACCTCGTTGTCTGATTTGCCTTTAGGATCGAAGTCAGAACCACCTTTACCGCCACCCATTGGCAATGTGGTCAAGCTGTTTTTGAATACTTGCTCAAATGCCAAGAATTTCAAGATGCCCAAGTTTACAGTTGGGTGGAAACGAATGCCACCTTTGTAAGGACCTATGGCGCTGTTCATTTGTACACGGAAACCGCGGTTGATTTGTATCTCGCCTTTGTCGTCCAACCAAGGAACACGGAACATGATGACGCGCTCTGGCTCTACCATGCGCTCAAGAATCTTGCCTTGTTTGTATTTAGGGTTCTCGTCGATGAATGGCATTAATGTCTCAACGACTTCCCTAACTGCTTGGTGGAACTCAGTTTCGCCTGGGTTCTTGGCAATAACTTTTGCCATGAATTCATCCACCTGTACGTTTAAAATGTCTGACATGTTATTTTGTTTTAAAAGTTTATGTTTCGTCTTTTTTTACGGGTCAAAAATAAATCAACAAATACACACTCAATCTTGACTCATTGGGTTTTACGTAATATACGTAGCACTTTATTTCTGATTTATTGATAATGGTAATCTATTGATATGTAATAATATACATATTTATGATTATGCCCAGCCACGAATCTTGTAATATAGGAGCGCAATTTGTTCCCGTGCGACTGTTATCTGCAGTTTCAGGTAGTTCCAGAAATTGTAACGGAATGCCAGCGTTGCATTGAATTTCTCTTTTGCTTTTTCCGATTTTTTCTGGATTAGCAGGCTCTCGTCCAATGGTTCCGATTCCGAGGCGCATCCTGTGGCATATTCAAAACCTACCGATTTGAATGCAAGTATCGACCTTTTCACCTGTTCAGGTTGCGCTATTATGAGCAGGGTGTCCGAAATGGCGCTATCGGGTAGCAGTAGCCTAATGTTTTGGGCCTGCTGATGCGTGTTGATGCCCGTCTTCTCATATATTATTTTTGTGGTGTCGATGCCATGCAGTGCCAGTTCCCTGTTTGTGATGCTAATGTCTGCCGAATATTCCGATGCTGTGTCGCATGGCATGGCCACAACTATAGTCGCGTTAGTGAAAGTGCTTGCCATTTCCGAAGTATAGTAGCATTTCAGCATGCCGTCGGCACTTGGCATTCCGCACCCGCTGAGCATTACTATGTAGTTGGGTCGCATGAATATGGTGTCGTTCCTTGGATAGGCGAGATTGGCGTATGCGTAATATGGCAGCGGTGAAAAGCTTAATGCAAGCATGATTGTTGCAGCGATTCCCATCACGGCCAGCCACACTTTCAGTACAGTAATTGTCTTTTTCATATTGAGTTGACATTGTGGCCGCAATTTTAACCATTTTGCCGATATGTACGACGTCAATGTTGCAAGTTTTTGAATACGAGGCGGGCAGAGTCTCAAATGCACATTATTTAATGGAACCCCGCAGGTACACATTGAATGTGTCAGTAATGGCGTATCGTAGATTACCTATATGGATTTTTTTTCGAACAGTTGCAATT
>CALCFP010000301.1 GCA_937900725.1 uncultured Bacteroidota bacterium
AAGCACTGGAGCCTCAATATTGCCAACAGCATACAATGTGTCAAGGACACAAGCGTTATTGTCGCGAACATGTACCCAATGGCTGCCTCCCGTCACATTTGCAATGACGCCAGGTGTTGCAACCGACGAAGTGTCAACCGAAAACATAAGTGTGCCAATGCCACCCGAGGCGTTAACGGTTATTTGCCCGTTAGGTGCGGAACATTTTGCACTAACCGAAGTAATCTCATTGATGACTAACTTTTCTGGATTGGAAAGCGATAAACCCGCATTGAAAACACATCCATCGGGAGACGTCACTGCTACAGAATAATCGCCTGCCGGCAAATTGGTGGCTTTAGTTCCAGTTGCGCCAGTACTCCATAAATAAGAGTATCTTAAATTCCTGTTCGATATATTAATGGTTGCTGAACCGGTGCTGTCGCCGTAGCACAATGGGTCGGAGGCAACAATGGAATAGTTTACAGAATCTGGTTGTTTGACTGTGAAACGGACAGTATCGGCACACCCCAATGAATCAGTTGCTATAACAGTATGCGAGCCAGCCTTGAGCTTGCTGGATGAAGTATAGGCCGTGGAATCGGAACCACACCAATCCACAATGACACTGCCTGTCCCTCCTCCTAAAACAAGTTTTGCTACGCCATCGGAATAGCCATGGCATTTAACGTCTTTGATATCATATACTGACAAGAACGGAGCCGAAAGGTTCTTAACCGTATAATTAGCATCGGCGGTGCAATTGTTGACATCGGTAACCAAGACACGGTAATATCCGGCTGAAAGATTTTTGGCAACATTGCCATTTTGCCTTTTTGAGTCATTCCAGACAACAGACTGTAACGAATTACCAGAAGTTATGTTGACGGTTATAGAGCCATCACCCCTGTCACATGCCTCATCCTTTACAACATCAGCCATGATTTTTATTGGATCTGGCTCCCACATATTGAACTTTAGAGTGTCGGAGCAACCATTGGCATCCTTGATTACAAAGTCATGTCTGCCAGCATACAAATTGGCAAAAACAGGTGAAAGAGAGAATTCCGAATCGCCGACCATTTTGTACGAATAAGTGTCAGCCGTTCCACCTGTTACATTCTTAAGTTCCACCGAACCTGCCATGCCATGACAACGAATCAGGTCAGTATAACCCACATTAGCCTTTATCATATCAGGTTCGCCAACACTTACCGTAGCTGAAGCAACACAGTTATGTTGATCAACAGCATGGAATTCATGAGCACCGGCTTTCAAATCATAGGCATGGTCGTCAGTCAGTTTTTCCTTACCAAAAGAATAAAGCACATCGCCATAATTGCCAGTTGATGTCAACCATACAGAACCATCGACAGATCTGTAGCATGATGCATTATTGACAGTCAATGGTTTGATGACAAATGGCTCGTCAGGCTGAGAGATGTTTACAGAGATTGTCTTATTGCTGGATGGACACCCTGCCTTGTCAGCCACGGTTGCAACATACTCGCCGGCAACTAGTTCCGATGCCATTAGTCCCGAAGCAACACTTTCGCCTGAAGCGTTTTGCCAAACAATGTCATAAGGAGCCACACCACCTACTATAGACAATTCTGCATAGCCCGCATTGCCATCATAGCACATGTTATCTGTCTTTTGGAACCTCAATTCCAACGAATCCGGAGCCGACACTTCGGCATAAACATATTCGCTATGATCATCATATATCAGCTTTGCCTTATAGATTCCCTTAGAAAGTCCTGTAATAGACAAATCGGAAGACGAACCAACAAGTTTATTGTCAATTCCACTGTACAACTCGATCTTAGGAGAACCCACACTTGCATCAAAGACAATACTGCCATCAGCGCCCTCTGGACAAACAGCATCGACGACAACTGGTTTAGGACTGTTTGTCGTGTTGATGTAATATGAGGATTCTCGCGAACACCCCAAATTATCTGTTACAATCACCGAGTAAATGCCACTTCCAACATTTTCAAGCCTTGAAACTGTTACATTGGTATCTTGCCATTGATAATTATATGGTGCCACACCACCAGAAGCATTGACTGTAATAACGTTATTCTTGGCAGGATCTGCAGAATTGCTGGATTGAGTCAATTCATCAGCAATAACCAGTCTTGCATTTTCTTTTACTGTACGTTCCTTATAGTATTCACATTTATTCTCGTCTCGCATGACTATTGTGTGATTGCCAGCAGACACATTGTCAAATTTAATTCCTGACAACCACTCCCCACCATCAAGTGAGAAGCTGTAACTGCCGGTTCCTCCGGATGCGGACAAAATATTGATAGATGTAGTGCCGCCATAACATGATATGACATCGGCAGTATCAGTGAACGACAAAGCAACAGGTGACACAAGATCCACGACTTGCGATATGGTACAATTGTTTGAGTCTAACACAGACACCTTGTAACTGCCTGCCCGCAAAGCCGACATATTGGTCCCCTCAAATGACATGTCATTCAATTCATATTTATAGCCCCCCCATCCTCCATCGACAGTAATAGATATTTCACCATCATTCTTATAACTACATGATGGATTGACAAAATCAAGACCAGAAAAAGCGAGATTCCTATCTGGTTCAAATATTTCAGCGGAAGCTTCGGGATAATTGTCAGAACCATAAGCCTTACAGCCGAAATTGTCAATTATCTGCAACGTGTAAACACCCTGAGCCAATCTGCTAATGGTGTTATTATTTGTCGCGCCGTTGTTGCTCCATTTGTACGAATATGGCTGAGTACCGCCAGTAACCGTAGCGGAAATCACTCCATCACCCGCACCCTTGCATGAAATATCTTTTTTCAAAAGTGTGACTTCAATGTTGTTTGGTTGTGCAATAACTCCTGATGACTCCTTGACACACTTATTTGCATCAGTGACCTTTACTTTATAAAGGCCAGCCGGCAAATCATTAAGCAACAATTTGTCGGGTGAATCACCTTCAGCAATAATGTTTTTTACAGAATCGTAAACACTATAGGAATAATCGGGAACACCTCCCGTGAAATCTATATCAAGTTTTCCATCAGAAAGTCCAAAGCACTTTGCCATAATTGGAGTGACACTGGCTTCAAGAGCATCTGGTTGTGACATGGCAAATGGGAAATCACGTTGACAACCATTCTCGTCTGTGACCTTATATGAATGTTCACCAGCCTTCAAATTAGAGAATTTCAATCTATTTCCTTGGTATTCCCTTCCATTGAAATCCACTGTATAATGTCCAACTCCACCTGCAACAGCAACTTCCGCTTCACCTGTAGATCCATTACATTGAATGTTGTATCCATTAAAATCTTTCAAAGTCGTCACTGCCGTAATCTGTTCTGGCTGTGTAATAACCTGCGATTGTTCAACGGAACATCCATTCTCATCTGTCAAAAGAATAGAATACTTGTCTGTCTTTGAAGGAAGACCTGTCAACAAATACTCAGATTCATCGAATTTAGTACGGTCGGCACCATCAAGACTATAATAATATGGCAATGTACCACCATTAATGTCAAATGAAATCTCACCTGTAGATTCCCCAAAGCAAGATACATTGGCAAACTTGTCTATTTTAGCGATAAACTTCTCAGGTTGACCAAGCTTTATTGTTGTGTCAACCACGCACTGGTTTGCATCAACAACCTTGACTGAGTGTACACCCGACTTCAAACCCGAATAAACTTCAGATAGTGTTGGATTTTTTGCCTTGTCGAAATAATAATAATAGTCGCTTGCAAATATTCCTCCTTCAACATTCACTGTAAGTCTTCCATCTTCATATCCATAGCAAGATGGACGGACTGTGTCAATGGAAGAAATTACAAGTTTGTCAGGCTGGGTCAATTCTTGTGTCACGGTATCCTTGCAGCCATGTGCATCCACACATACCACCTGGTATTTACCTTGAGGCAAATCGATGAATGAATATTCGCTTCCTGAAACAGTTTGAGCAATGTCACCATCAAGACTAAACGAATATGGCGCTATGCCACCAGATGCGGCAACCTTCAACGTATCGGTATCGCCAAAGCATTTTATATTGTAATTGTTGTAGTTATTGCCATCTGCTTTCACCAACAACTCTTCAGGTTGACCTACAATGACAGATTCATTAAATACACAACCGTTGGCATCTACAACAGTATATAAATACTCCTTGGCTGACAAATCTTCAACTACAATTTTATTCTCTTGGTCGCTTTCATATTCAGTATTATTCAAATTAAGCTTATACCCTGAAGTGCCGCCACTAATATTGAAAGTTACAACACCGTCAGAACTGCCAAAACAATTCGCATCCTTGACTACAGCCGACGATGTCAATGGTTCAGGCTGAGTGATTGTTTGAGTCACACTTGCTGTTACGCCAAGAAAGTCAGTAACCGTTATGGTGTACTCGCCCGCAACAAGATTATTGAACACACCTGTTTTATTCTCATCAGACATGGGGCCAGATATAGAATACTTATAATTATTCCAGCCACCATCCGCCTCCACCAATATTAAGCCAGTACTATTTCCATTGCAATCGACATTGCCATATTCTTTAACCACCAAAGACAAATCCTTGTCTGGTTTAGCAATAGTAGCGGTTTGTGGTTGTGCTTCACAACCATTGGCGTCTTTTACAACAACCTTGTACGCTCCAGCAGAAAGACCAGTGGCCACCTTCATATTGGCATAAGCAGTAAGTTCATCATATCCATCAGAAGAATTCTTCTTGTACCATTTGTACAAATAATATGGATTTTCACCACCCAAGTCGAATTTAGTACCACCTATGGCATTTGCAGTAAGTTGTCCATCGCTACCCTCGCAAGTTTCCTGAACTTGATTCAAAGATACTGACAGAACCTCTGGTTCATCAATAACAACAGTCTCGTTGGCCGTACAACCGCGTTTGTCGGTTACTACCAAATAGTATGTACCTCCTTCCAAATCATCAAGATCTTCCTCGGTTGAAGTACCTGTACCCCATGTCCATGAATAGCTATAAGGTGTTGTACCGCCATTCACGGTAGTTTCAATCTTGCCGTCGTGACCGGTA
>CALCFP010000302.1 GCA_937900725.1 uncultured Bacteroidota bacterium
CGTGGTCGAAAGTAATGACAGCCGTTGAGATGGGCGAAGGCTCCGTTCAAGGCTGGATGATTGGCGGAAGCATTGCAGGCTTTATCCTTGCATTGGTCATCACATTCAAGAAGGATTGGGCACCGCTGCTGTCGCCTGTATATGCCATTTGCGAAGGTCTTTGCATTGGCGCTCTGTCAGCCTATTTCGAAGTAATGTTTCCCGGACTGGTATTGCGTGCCGTCCTACTGACATTCGGCGTGCTTTTTGCATTGCTTTTCATGTACAAGATGCGCATAATCACAGTTACACAGCGTTTCCGCGCCATTGTGCTTGCCGCCACTGTCGGCATAGCATTTGCCTACCTTGTGACATTCATCATTGGCCTATTTGGCGTGAATACATCATTTATGTATAACGGAGGAAGTATGAGCCTTATCATAAGTTTGGTAGTGGTTGCCGTAGCCGCACTCAATCTGGTACTCGACTTCGACTTCATAGAGCAAGGCGCACAGGCCAACCTGCCTGCTCATTTCGAGTGGTATTCGGCTTTCGGACTGATGGTGACTCTAATCTGGCTTTACATTGAGATTCTACGTCTGTTGGCAATAATTGCTGGCAGAAGGGATTAAATCCATTAGTGTCCGCTAACGCGTGCAGAACGCAGATGACACAGATTAAACAGATTATAATTAAATTGAATATCAAAAACTTAAACTAAAGTTAATTACAAATATTCCTAAAAACGTGTAAAGTAACCCCACCTCATTTACAAATACGATATAAAACTAATTTGCAGGTATTTACACACAAGAAACACATTTTTACCGGACACTAATAGATTAAATCATTGGACTTCATTACAAACAGAAAAGGCTTTCGGGAATCCGAAAGCCTTTTCTTGTGTTTACTTTATTCAACAATGCTAAAATTCAGGTGTTGGGATTAATGCCAGCTCACTACCCAATGGCACGGTAAACTCGCCCTGCAATTCAATGAAGTCTGTTGCACGCAAAGTGTATTTGCCATTTTGAGGAACTGTACTGTTTTTGAGTGTTATTGATTTCTTTACTGCGTAGTCAAATTTTGCAAAATCGAAATTTGATTTGTTTACAACCGTCTTGCAGTCCATTTTCATTGTATAATACCTGATGTAATCTATCTGGTATGAATATGGCCAATTAGTGTTTCTCGACACATAGTTTTCTTTGTCGTCAAACTTACCATTCTCAATTCCCATTGTAACATACATAATCATTGGCTGTAGTTTTCCACAATACTCACTCTCTGTACGCTTTATCAACGTGTTATCGCAATAGAAGTTTATGTAATATGGTGTCCATTCGCAAGCAAAAGTGTGAAATTCGTTATTGCTGAAATCAACAGAAAAGTCGTACTTAGTGACACCTTTTCGCAATGACCACTTACAACTTTTTGAAGCATCATCTCTCGAAAGGCCTTCTGGCACCATTGTTTTATCCATATAGTGAACATTGCAATTAAGGGAATCTCTGTACCCATTGAACTCATAAATATCAATTTCATTCCAGCTTAACGAGTCACTTGCGACTTGTCCATAAAGCCAAAAACTAGGGTTTATTCCTTTATATTTATATGCCTGTGGCAACTTGCACCTGATTTCGAAATAGCCATAAGAAAACCTATTGCCTGGTTTTGAAAATAATGCGCCTTCAGAATAATATGCATCGTATATTTTGCCTTCATCGACGCAATTACATTCTTCCTTGATTGCCTTAAGTGTGAGTATTCCATTCGAAAGTGAAAAATGAGAAGGTTGTGGAGTTTCATCATATTTATAGGCGTATGGTTTCCCCACTTCTTCGCACGTTCCCCAATGATGTGTTGTGTTCCATTTATTTATGTCTAATGTCACCCCATTGAACTCATCGGACTTACTGACATCTTTATACCAGTTCTTGTCACAACTTGGAGTTTGAGCCTTTGCCACTCCCAATATTATTGATAGTAGAAACAATATACAGTATTTCATTGTTTTATTTTTTTTCCTTTATAAAGATCAGAAAACCATATCATTCCATTATGGTCGTACGAGTATTGCAACAAGACGCTATCATTGAAGAATCGTCCTGTTATTTGACAATC
>CALCFP010000303.1 GCA_937900725.1 uncultured Bacteroidota bacterium
AGAAACTGCGCCTTCACACCACATCCTCGCTCCTTTCTGGCAGACGCGATGTCATTGTGGTATCGTCTGTCTCGTGTTTGTACGGCATTGGCAATCCCGAAGATTTCTATAGCAACAGCATAACTGTCAAGGTTGGCGAGACTGTCGGCAGAAATCAGTTTCTCCGACGTTTGGTCGATGCCCTTTATTCACGCAACGAGGCCGATTTCAGCCGAGGCACTTTCCGTGTCAAGGGCGACACCGTCGATGTCTATCTTGCCTACGGCGATTCGGCATACCGAATAATGTTTTGGGGCGATGAGGTTGATGAAATACAAGTGTTTGACCCAATCAACAACAGCATCATCGACAAGCCGAGCGTTGTGTCGATTTATCCCGCAAATATTTTTGTGACTACTCAAGACCGCATTCACAAGGCTATAAGAATGATTCAGGACGACCTTGTTGCGCAGGTTGAATATTTCAAGAGCATCGGCAAGCACCTTGAGGCCAAGCGTCTTGACGAGCGTGTCAACTACGACCTTGAAATGATACGCGAATTGGGCCATTGTCCAGGCATCGAGAACTATTCGCGCTATTTCGACGGGCGTTCGGCAGGAACAAGGCCATTCTGCCTGCTCGATTATTTTCCGAAGGATTTCATCACGGTCATTGACGAGAGTCACGTGACCGTACCGCAGATACACGCAATGTTTGGTGGCGACCGCTCGCGTAAGGAAAATCTTGTCGAATATGGATTCCGCCTGCCAGCCGCATTGGACAATCGTCCGCTTAAGTTCGACGAGTTTGAGACAATGACAGGCCAGACGGTATATGTTAGCGCCACTCCTGCCGATTATGAATTGGCCAAATGTGGAGGTGTGATTGTCGACCAGGTAATACGTCCGACGGGCCTGCTCGATCCGCAGATAGAGGTGCGTCCGAGCCTTAACCAGATTGACGACCTTGTTGGCGAAATAAACAAGCGCGCGGCAAAAGACGAGCGTGTGCTTGTAACCACGCTTACCAAACGAATGGCCGAGGAGTTGCAGAAATATCTTACCCGAATGGGAATCCGTTCCAACTACATACACAGCGATGTCGATACCCTTGAGCGTGTCAAGATTCTCGATGACTTGCGCAACGGCCTTTTCGACGTGCTTGTAGGTGTCAATCTTCTGCGCGAAGGTCTTGATTTGCCCGAAGTGTCGCTTGTTGCCATTCTCGATGCCGACAAGGAAGGATTCTTGCGTAACGAGCGCTCGCTTACGCAGACTGCAGGCCGTGCCGCACGTAATGTAAACGGCTTTGTCATTATGTACGCCGACCAGATAACAGAGTCGATGCAACGCACCATTGACGAAACCAACCGCCGACGTGAGAAACAGTTGCGGTACAATGAGGAGAACGGCATCACTCCTACGCAGATTGTCAAGGCGAAACGCCGTCCTGTCAATGCCGACGAAATGGATACTTCGAAGCCTTATTACCAGGAACCTGATAAAGTCGGGTTGGCTGCCGAACC
>CALCFP010000304.1 GCA_937900725.1 uncultured Bacteroidota bacterium
TATCGGCCTTGTGGACGTTTGGCTTTCATCAAAGCCGTGAACGCTACAAGTCTTGCAACGAACTGCTTGAAGTACTCGACACCTATCGTTCAACAGGGGTTCCTATAGATGGAATGATACAGGATTGGCAATATTGGGGCAACAATTATCTGTGGAATGCAATGGAGTTCCTCAACTCTGATTTTGCCAACTACAAGCATATGATTGACCACGTACACAAATCGGATGCACATTTAAGCATCAGCATTTGGGCTAGTTTTGGGCCACATACGAAGCCGTATCATCAACTTGATGAAAAAAAACTGCTCTATAGTTTTCAGACATGGCCGATGAGCGGACTCGAGGGTTGGCCACCAAATATGGAGTATCCTAGTGGCGTGCGATGCTATGTGCCTTATTCGGTCACTGCACGCAATATC
Source organism: uncultured Bacteroidota bacterium (assembly GCA_937900725.1). Lineage (GTDB taxonomy): Bacteria > Bacteroidota > Bacteroidia > Bacteroidales > SZUA-534 > RUG13583. Next base: position 420 of record CALCFP010000304.1, read on the forward strand.
TATTGGGAAAATCTGTTGAGGCTTCATACAGCAGGTATCGACGGCTGGTGGATGGATTCCACCGATCCCGATCATCTTTATTGGCCTGATTCTGACCTTGATGAAGTGAAACCTGTGACTGATCCGATTACAGGGACTGACTTTATGTCGTCGTGGCGTTTTGTGCGAAATGCTTTCCCTTTGTGCACGGTAAATGGCGTGTACGATAGCCAACGAGCTGTTGATTCATCAAAACGGGTTTTTATACTGACACGTAGTTATTTCGCTGGACAGCAACGCACTGGAGCTCAGACATGGAGTGGCGACATTGGTTCGTCGTGGGACAGTTTCCGCAAGCAAGTGCCGTTGAGCATCAATTACACGTTCACTGCCAATCCAAACGTAAACAATGATTTGGGCGGATTTTTCGCCAATTCGTACAACAAGACATATTTAGACCAAACAGCCACCAAAAATCCATTGTATCAAGAACTTTATGTAAGATGGATGCAGTTCGGCACGTTCCTGCCTATGATGCGTAGCCACGGTACTGAGGTTTATCGCGAATTGTACTACTACGGCAAGTCCGGCGAGCCTGTTTATGATGCATTGCTTGATGCTGTCAAGTTGCGTTACAAATTGTTGCCTTACATTTATTCAACTGCATGGCAGGTTAGCCACAACGATGACTCATATGTCAGGGGCCTTATGATGGATTTCCCGTCAGATACGCTTACATGGGACAATGGACGAGAGTTTATGTTCGGTCGTTCACTGCTTGTGGCTCCTGTGCTTGAGGCACTTTACACTCCGGAAACCGCCAACGAAACTGATGCTTACGACAGTTGGTCGCCAAGCAACAAAAGCCTTTATCAAGATGGTTTTACTGCTGATTGGAATGCAATCAAGACATATGATGTGTATTTGCCCAAAGGCGCCAAGTGGTTCGATTATTGGACAGGCGAACTGTTCGATGGAGGACAAATTATTAAAGCTGACGGTACATTGAAACATTGTCCGTTGTATGTCAAGTCGGGTTCAATATTGCCTATTTGCCTAAAGAATGTAAATCATGCCGACATTGCCGATTGGACAGACCTTGACATATATGTCTATCCAGGTGGTAATGCAACTTTCACACTCTATGAAGACGAGGGCGACAACTACAATTATGAGAAAGGTGTTTACTCTACAATTAAAATGGATTGGGACGATGCCAGTCAAACCCTAACAATTGGCAATCGTGAAGGGTCATTCCCTGGTATGTCGCAGAAACGTACTTTCCGCATTCATATAGCCAATACAGACAGAATAGTCAACTATGTAGGAAAAAAGATTAAGGTTAAGGTTTGAATTCTATATGTCAAAAAACAAAAAGGCGTCAACGGCTTGCCGGTTGACGCCTTTTTTGTTGGCTTTAGAACCAGTTATTCCGCCTTGTCAAAGTCGTGCAGTATGCCGAAAATGTCCATTATCGACGATTCCTGAATCATCGGGATTGTAAAGTCGCTGATACTGGTGCTTAGCGCTTTCGAAAGCGTCTCGAAGGCATCTTTCACGTCGTTTGCCTGAACAAGAATGTTTGATGAAGTGCGCCGTTCCTTGCCCGATTTCTCATCGAATGAGATAAAAACGGCCTTGCACTTGAACCAGCGGTCGCCCGATTCGTTAGGGACAAGTTCAGAGTAGTTTGTAGTCTTGATTGATGCCACATTGAACTCGCCCAGCCCTGCAAATTGCTCCAACTCTTTTGTTATTCGGCTTTCAGCATCGGTAAACGACACTGCGTCAACCATGTATATCTCACTTACGGCCTTCTGTTTGCCGTCTTCGTCAACTTTTTGATATTTGACTTTGCATTCGTACCAGTTATTCATCTTTTTGAGTTTTTGTTGAAGGCAAATGTACATATTTCTGTTTTTAGAATTGGAATTAAATGGCAGGTGAATTATAAATGATATATGCGAGTTGAAAGACACAATGTTATAGCAGATGCACTTAGAATTTTTTCTTACTTTGCAACGCAAATGTCAGCCGAAGGTTGGGTGGTTGCTCGGTGTGGGCTGATTAAAAATAGTTTCGAATGGAATATTCAGAGTTGATACGCATACGCAGAAGTCATCGCAAGTTCTTGCCACAACAAGTTGAACGGCAGAAAGTTGAGGCGATGCTCAAGGCAGGGTTGCTGGCACCGTCGGGCAAGTCGGTATATCCTTGCGAGTTCGTGGTTGTTGACGAACCCGACGTCTTGAAACAGTTGGCTGTGGCAAAGGCACATGGCGCGTCAATGCTCAACAGTGCGCCATTGGCGATAGTTGTCGTGGCCGATACGTCTAAGACCGATGTGTGGGTTGAGGATGCGTCAATAGCCACCACTCTGATGATGCTTGAGGCCGAAAATCAAGGATTGGGAGCCTGCTGGGTGCAGATGCGCTTGCGTGGCACCGACAACGGCGAATCAGCGACGCAAAATCTGCGTGGCCTGCTCAACTTGAAGCCTGAGCACGAGGTGCTTGCCGTTGTGGCTATCGGCTACAAGGCCGAGTCGAAACCTGCACGCACCGACAGCGACTTGCAGTTTGACAAAGTTCATCATCTTTCATTATAAACTGATATGAAGAAAAATACGATTTTGGTTATTGCGATGTTGTGGGGCGTTCTCACAATGTCGAGTTGTGACAAGAAGAGTTATTGCCCTGTCGAGGTGAATGTGCCAATTGTCAGTGCCGACATTCCCGATACCGTGGATGCGGGCGAAATGTTCACTTGCGACTTTGTGCTTGATAAAGGCGAATGCATTAAGGAGTATGGCGTTCGATGTACAATTATCAGTGACACTGTTTTGTTCTTAGGCTGTGCCATGCAGGATTATTGCGAGTGCCTCGATGATGTTCCTGTAGAGTCTTCAATCCGTCTTAGGCTAGGCGATTATGACAAATATTTAGTTATTTATAGCGCCATAGATGACGAAAGAATTGCGATTGGAAGCATATATGACACTATAGCCGTGAGAAAAAATAACTAATTGTTTTAGTGTGGTTTAATCATGAATTAATCAGTCTGTTAATTTCTTCTATATTGAAGTCTTTGCTGATGGCGATAGTGTCCGTTTCTTGTGAGATTTTATTTTTATCTAATTGTTTATTAGATGTATGTCAAAATAAAAAAGGCATTTTCCTATAGGAAAATGCCTTTTGTCTTGTAATGGACAAGCCTATTTCGAGAAATATCCCTTCACCATTGTGCGCAGGTTGTAGGTAGATGCCATAGCCTCGCCGTATGCGCCGGCCGTGCGTATGGCAAGCAAGTCGCCACGTTTTGTGCCAGCCATTTCCATAGCCTTTGCAAAGCAGTCCGACGATTCGCAGATAGGTCCAACAACATCGTATTTTTCAGAAGCCTCACTGCTGCTCAAATTCTCAATCTTATGAACCGCCTGATAAAGTGCAGGGCGGATGAGTTCGGTCATTCCCGCATCGACAATGGCGAATTTCGTGTTAACGCCCTTCTTTACGTACAGCACCTTGGTGATGAGCGCGCCGCATTGTGCTACAAGGGCACGTCCGAGTTCGAAGTGCAACTGCTGTTTCGGGCGCAGTTTCAGAGTCTCGCTGAATACCTTGAAATACTCTTCAAAGGCAGGCATAGGCTCTTTGTCGGGCTGCTCGTAGTTTACGCCCAGACCGCCACCAACGTTTATGTGGTCCACAATGATGTGACGGGCGTAGAACCATTCCTGAATCTCGTTCACGCGGACGCAGAGATTTCTGAAATCCTGCATATCAAGAATTTGCGAACCGATATGGAAATGAAGTCCGATAAGTTCAAGGTTCTTCAACTTTGCCAGGGCGTCAATCACATTCTCGAAATCCCAAGTGTTTATGCCGAACTTGTTCTCTTCGAGGCCAGTTGTAATGTAGTGGTGAGTTGATGCGTGCACGTTCGGGTTGATGCGCAAGGCGATGTGAGCCTTTTTTCCCATTTTGCCTGCAATCTCGTCAATCACTTCCATTTCAGGAACCGACTCGCAGTTGAAGCAGAAAATGTCGTTCTCAAGGCCGATGGTTATTTCCTCGTCGCTCTTTCCGACACCCGCAAAGGCTATCTTTTGTGGGTCGATGCCGGCGGCGATGCTTTGCCTAATCTCGTTGCCGCTGACGCAGTCGGTGCCAAGTCCTGCATTCTTTATGTGGCGCAGAATGCCCAGGTTGCCGTTAGCCTTGACAGCGTAATGCACGTGATATCCGTAACGGTCGGCAATCGACTTGACTGTTTGAAGAGTCGAGTCGAGCAGGTCAGTGTCGTACCAGTAAAATGGCGTTTTCAGTTCGCCAAATCGTTTTAGGTCGAAATACATCGTCGTTGATTATTTTTCGTCGGTGAAAATGTTGTGGCTCAAATCGTTGAGCGCCTGTGCCTTGTATTCTGACTTGACCAGTACCGATACGTTGAAGTTGCTTCCGCCGTACGATATCATTCTGATAGGAATATTGTTAAGGGCAGACAGGATGGTTCCGCCAAAGCCTTTCGAATTAGAGTGCAGGTCGCCGACAACGCAGATGATGACGTAGTCGCCTTCAGCCTCTACGGTGCCGTATTTGTGCAGTTCGCTTACAATCTTGTCAAGATTCTTCGTGTTGTCGATAGTGACAGAAACGCCAACTTCCGAAGTTGTAATCATATCGATGGAAGTCTCGTATGTCTCAAAAATCTCGAACACCTTGCGTAGGAATCCGTGAGCCATAAGCATACGGTCGCTCTTGATTTTGATTGCGGTGATGCCGTCTTTTGCGGCAATTGCGCGGATAGGCACTTTGGCAACGTCTTTCTTGATTATTGTGCCAGGAGCCGAAGGCTCCATTGTGTTTTTGATGCGGACAGGAATGTTGGCCAGTTTCGCAGGCATCACGCAGGTTGGATGCAGGATTTTTGCGCCAAAGTAAGCCAGTTCGGCAGCCTCGTCGAACGACAGTTCAGGAATTGCGTGAGTGTGCTCCACAATTCGTGGGTCGTTGGTGTGCATTCCGTCAATGTCGGTCCAGATGATGATTTCTTCAGCATTCACGGCTGCACCTATTATAGATGCCGAATAGTCGGAGCCGCCGCGTTGCAGGTTGTCGATGTTGCCAATGGCGTTTCGGCAGATGAAACCTTGAGTGATAATCAAGTAGTAGTCGCCACATTGCTTCAGTTCGCGTTGCAGGTTTTCGCGGATGTAGTAGTCGTCAGGCTCGCCGCTCTTGTCGATGCGCATAAAGTTCAGTGCCGATATTAGGTTCGATTTTCTGCCTGTTTCCTGAAGGTGGTAGTTCATCAGGGCGGTTGAAATCAGTTCGCCTTGCGCAAGTATTTCCTTCTCTTCGTACATAGTGAACATATCGCGGGCGAATGAGCGGATATGGCTGAAGTGGCCTTTTATCAAGTCGTTGCCAAGGTCCTTGTATTTTTGGGTGGTGAACAGTTCGTCAACAACGCCCATATATTTCTGTTCAAGTTGGCTTATCTTCTCATTGGCACCGTCGAAATTCTTCTTGTACATATAGTTGGCAATCTCCACCAGTGCATTGGTGGTGCCAGACATAGCCGACAATACTACGATTTTTGGTTTCCCGTCGTCAATCAAACGGGCAACTTCTCTGATACGTTCAGGTGAACCTACTGAGGTTCCGCCAAATTTCATTACTTGCATAATCGTTTTCTTTTAAATAGAAAAGTCGGAATTGCTGAACCCCGACTTTTATTTTGTTGTTAATTAAAATTCTTGTTGTCAGGGAATTACTAGCGGCGCTTGCAGTTGCGCTTGACTTGCTTGCATTTTATCGCCGTTGTCATTACCCCATTCATACCATCATTTTTTTACAGTCGCGAAAGTACTTATTTTGGCTGAAACCAATTTGTGGTTCAGGTGTTTTACGAAATTTACTTATTAGCGTGAATTTTACATTTTTGTGATTTTTTTGCGAAAGGTGTTGCCAATTATCGCAACTAATCCCAAATTCGTGGTGTTTTACAACTGAAAATACAGACACGTATGATGAATATTTTGAAAATTACGGCGGCATCGTTGCTGCTTTCCCAGTCTTGTGCCGCATTTCCCGCCGCAAATGAAACGGAAATAGTGTTTGGCAGTGACATAGATGCCTCAGTTCAGATAGAGATGTCGCGTCAACTG
>CALCFP010000305.1 GCA_937900725.1 uncultured Bacteroidota bacterium
TGTTACTAATTACCGTTTTTGTGTTCATATATACCCTAAAAATTAGCGTTATCCACTAATCCTGAACTACCCTTCTGCAAAGTTGCATCGGGAGCACAGCCAATATAATACGCTTTTTACAGCCATACAAAGGCTCTGCAACGCTTACCGACAGAGTGTCGGAAACTTGTCAAAAATCGAAAATATGCGATTTTGGTGCATTTTTAGGCGATTTTTGGCGGTTATGTCAAAAATTATTAGTATCTTTGCTTAAATAAAAAACTTAAAAAAAAGAACTAAGAGAATGTCAGAAGACAGAATTATTAAAGTGGACATCAACGAGGAGATGAAAAACTCCTACAGAGATTATGCCATGTCTGTCATTGTGGCAAGAGCGTTGCCTGATGCTCGTGACGGTCTCAAACCAGTACACCGCCGCGTATTGTACGGTATGCACGAGCTAGGACTAACAGCCGAGAAACCAACAAAGAAGTGTGCCCGTATCGTCGGAGAGGTACTAGGAAAGTACCACCCTCACGGAGACAGTTCAGTGTATGGAACATTGGTGCGCCTTGCACAGGGATGGAACATGCGTTATACTCTTGCTGATGGACAGGGTAACTTCGGTAGTGTGGACGGTGACGGCCCTGCCGCCATGCGTTACACTGAGGCTCGAATGTCGAAAATAGCCGAGGAAATCATTGCCGACATCGACAAGGAAACTGTCGACATGACAATGAACTTCGACGAGACAATACCAGAGCCAACCGTCATGCCGACCAAGATTCCCAACCTTCTGGTCAATGGTGCATCTGGTATCGCCGTGGGCATGGCTACAAACATGCCTACACACAACTTGTGTGAGGTTGTTGACGGCCTTTGCGCCACAATCGACAATCCTGAAATAACCACCGACGAACTGCTGCGCTACATTAAAGGTCCTGACTTCCCGACAGGTGGCATCATCTATGGCGTGCAAGGCATCAAGGACGCCTATGAGACTGGCCGTGGCCGTATTGTAATACGTGGCAAAGTCGAAATCGAGAATACCGAACACGGCAAGTCGCGCATCGTCATAACCGAGATACCTTACAACGTCAACAAGGCTGAAATGATAAAGCATACAGCCGAATTGGTGAACGACAAGAAAATTGACGGCATAACCAATCTGAACGACGAATCGGACCGCGAAGGCATGCGCATCGTCTACGACTTGCGCAAGGACGTGGTTCCTTCAGTTGTGCTCAACAAATTGTACAAATACACCGAACTGCAGTCGTCGTTCAGCGTCAACAATGTGGCACTGGTCGACGGTCGTCCTTACACGCTGAACCTCAAGGAACTGCTCAACAACTTCATTGAGCACCGCCACGACGTGGTTACACGCCGTACCAAGTTCGAACTTCGCAAAGCCGAGGAGCGTGCCCACATCCTCGAGGGC
>CALCFP010000306.1 GCA_937900725.1 uncultured Bacteroidota bacterium
CCGGCTCAAGAGGTGTTCGAATAATCTTATCATTCAAATCCTGCAAGCCATTAAATGGATCTATCATCTGTCCGAACCTATCTGGATGCAAGTCGATTGCCAAAGCGTTTATGGTAAAATCACGACGGCGCTGGTCGTCTTCAAGTGTTCCGTCTTCAACAATTGGCTTACGTGAATTGCGGTTGTATGATTCTTTTCGTGCGCCAACAAATTCAACGTCAACGCCTTTGTAACGGAACATTGCGGTGCCGAAATTTCTATAAGTTGTGACTTTGGGATTCTTCATCAATCGTGACGCTGTTTCCTGCGCCAACTCGATACCACTTCCAAGTGTAACAATGTCAATATCTTTAGAAGGACGTCCTAAGATTTTGTCACGGACGAAACCTCCTATGACAAACGCTTGTTGATTTCGTTCGCCTAATATCTGCGAAATGGTTTTAAATATGGTGTTGTTAAGATGCTCTTTCATTAGCCCAATATTTGCACATTGCTAAAAGACAGCCAAATACAATCGTATTGCTATTTCTTCAAACAACGCGCAAAAGTACAATTATTCAGCAATAATAAAAATTTTGATTTTCAATAAATTATAAGTTTGCCTTTACCCTATTGACAAAGTCAACAATGGCTTCCACAGCACCTTGCACACCTAGACGTGAAACGCTCAACGACAGGTCGTATGTCGAGGACTGTCCCCAGACCTTGTTTGAATAATAATTGTAGTACGTAGCCCTTCGCTTGTCATTTCGTTCTATCAGAGCCAACGCCTTGTTTTGCTCAATGGGCATACGGGCACAGACTCTCTTGACTCTGTCTTCAATATCAGCATGCAGGAACACGCTGATGCAATTTGGGTGGTCGCGCAATATATAGTCAGAACAACGTCCGACTATTATGCAGTTTCGTTCATCGGCTAACTTGCGTATGACATCGCTCTGGACCTTAAACAGATTGTCATCCGACATAAGATTGTCCGAAGGATTTAGTCCAGACATAAACTCCCCGAACGACTGGAATATGTTTTTCTCGCGAGGTTGTTCATCTACCGCTTCAAACACTTCGGGCAGGAAACCTATCTCTTTTGCAGCCAATGCCAACAATTCCTTATCGAAATAGTCGTAGCCAAGTTCTTCGGCCAAACGCTGGCCAACCACCCTGCCACCGCAACCAAATTGGCGGCCTATGCTTATAATTGTTTTTTCGTCACTCATCAGTCTATGATTTATTACGCAATGTACAAAAAAAGGCAGGACATCACATTCATCCTGCCTTTAATGTATTAGAAAAGTCAAATCTCAAAAAAGTTTCAGATTCAGTTTTTCCATTTCAATCTCAACCTTCTCATGCTTACGGTATACATATGCCACGCCATACTCTGCCGATTTCAATCGCTTGACAGCGCCAGGGTTGTCGTTAAAATGACTCTCGACCTCATTCCAAAGATTCAATATAATGCGATCGGCCTTGCCTCTCAATTCGGAAATTTTTGCAAGAGCCTTTGCGTTTGAATCTTGCAACCCTTTTTGCGAAATATTGAGACGGACAAAATCCTCATAATGAACCTTCACACGAGCTATTGTTGGATTTGTGACAGGCGACAAGCCTTCTGAAATACGCTGTTGTTCTCCATCAATCAAGATTCGTCCCCACTCGATAACATCCTTTTCAGTATTGAGTTGTGGCAATTTAGTCTCATCCGATGACAATTTGAAATATTTGCGAGTCTCTGGCTTCATCTCGCCACGGGCAATTGCAAAGTTAAGCACTTGAATAAAGTGCGAAATATACAAACGAGCCTTACGGAAACTCTCCTGATGCTGCTTGTTTTTAGAGGTTTGACGTTCAAAAACATCACGTTGCATCATAACCGCCTGGCTGAATTCTGGCAAGAAATAACGCAACTCCTGAAGTGTCGATGCGCTGTATGGCAAGTCCATAGGCAAGACATTTTCAGATTTTTCAAGAGCAATTTGCATTGCACGCAAACGTGCACTATCCGTATTTGGCAATCTTCTGTATGGCATAATAAATATCGATTTAAAATCGGCACGAATATAGGTGGTTTGTCATAAAAATGCAAGCCATTCGCAAAAATATTTTTCTTGTTTTCAGAATGTTAGATTTATGCAAGAAAAATCAATGCATTTAAAATGCTTTTAATCAACAGGTTTAAAACCAGTCATCAACAAAATCGCATAAGTTATCAACAAAGTAATCAACATATTTTCAACATAATTAAATTTTAAGAAGTTTGATTTTGGTGTAGAAACGCATAACATTCAATTTCGGCAACGACTCAATTCCGCTTAAAAAGAGTCGACACAAGTCGAATTTGAAAGAAATTCACAAGTAAAAACGATGTGGTGACGATTGGATTCAGACTATTGACAATAAATCCGCGCCAACCAAACAAAGGATTTGAATGTTGGCATTACGAATGCACGTAAAGCGTAAAGCGCAAAGCACAAACAATAAAAACGCTTATTCTTATTTGGAAAAACGATTCACCCACCATTGATGCAGGCAGATGAGAGCCCAAACGCGATTGTATAGATAGTCTATCTTAATGTTGTAAAAACGATTAAGCAATGCCTCAACCTCAACATAATCGACCAAACCTGCGGACTCCACAACCTGACGGTTGAGATATTGGTCGGACAAATAACGCAAATCGGCACGCAACCACTTGCACAAAGGCACGCTGAAACCCCATTTTGGACGTTCAAATAATTCCTTTGGCAAATATTTGTACAGCACCTGTTTCAATATGTATTTCGAGACACTGCCATTCTTCCTCAACCTACAATCAAGATTGACAGCGAACTCCACTATCCGGTAATCGAGCAACGGCACACGCGACTCAAGCGAATAACGCATTGAAGCACGGTCAACCTTGACAAGCAAGTCATCGGGCAAGTAATAGTGCAAATCGAACAACGACTGCCTTTCAGCAGAAGTGACCTTTCTTGGCAATGCATCGTCAAAAGACAAGCCACAATCGGCCGACGAACGTACAAAACGCTCCGTTTCCGACTCCGTGAAAAGATATTGTTCCTGTGAAAAAATATGTACAGGCAAACTGTCGCCATTGCGCCAATCAAACATTTTCCCGATTCGCTGATATCGGCTGTCGGCCATTTGCGAAGCATAATATATAGGTTTGCGAACCGACTTCAACAATGGGTTGGCAAGTCTGTTTGCCCAATCGTACATTCCGTAACCCAGAAAAAGTTCATCGCCACCATCACCTGTCAGCACCATCTTGACATTGGCGGACGCCAACTGCGACACAAGCATTGTGGGCAACGCCGATGAATCGGCATAAGGCTCATCGTAATAATAAAACAAATCGGCCACACGGTCCATTGCATCTTGCTCTGTCATAACAAGATGATGATGACTGGTATTAAGTTGACGCGCCACCTGTTCCGAATATTGCGTCTCGTCGGGCTTGCTATCCTTGAAGCCAATGGAAAAGGTATTCAACCGTTCGCCACACACGCGTTGGGCAACGGCTGTCACAAGCGAACTGTCAATGCCACCACTCAAAAGCGTTCCGTATGGCACATCGGATATCAATCGGTATCTGACAGAACTCTCGACCAAATCCTGTAACTTGCCCAACGCTTGTTGCTCGCTTGTCAGGGCATCTTCCGTTATTATTGACGACAAACTCCAATATTGCGAAATCGACAAATTCTTTCCATCAAAGACGGCATAGTGCCCTTGCGGGAATTTATACACATTATTATATATAGTGTTTGGCGCAGGCACATAGCCCAGTTGAAGAAACTGACCTACGGACGTTTTGTTTATGCTTTTGTTCTTTTGAAAATCAGCAAGTTGCTCTATCGATTTGAGTTCCGATGCAAAAGCAAATATGCCATTGCCGACATAGTAGAACAACGGTTTGACGCCCATTCGGTCACGGAAGAGATATATTTTTTGAGTGGCAATGTCACAAATGGCTATGGCAAACATTCCGTTCAAATGCTCGACAAACTGTGGTCCAACCTTCTCAAACGCCTCAACCACCACTTCGGTATCGGAACTCGTACGCATCGATATTCCAAGCAACGAGGCCACCTCCCGGTAATTGTAAATCTCCCCATTAAAAACAGCGACATATCTACCAGAATGCGAATACATTGGCTGGTTTGCAGATGCCGACAGGTCGATAATACTCAATCGACGATGCCCCATTCTGACATTTGCGCCTTCGTAATAGCCACAAGCGTCAGGGCCACGATGAGTCAGGCTGTTGACCATTGCCTCGAGTTGCTGTCGGTCAGCAGTGCCGTCTGCCGAATAAAAACCTGCTATGCCACACATTTCACATTCGATTTTTGCCAAAAGTAATTCCGAATTATGAAATATCAGTTCCAAAAAACAAAAACTGTATCATATTTTTGCGATAAATCTACATTGATATGGAAGAGACAAGAATTGACAAATGGTTGTGGGACGTCCGCATCTTCAAAACCCGAAGCCAAGCATCGGATGCGTGCCACAAAGGGCATATTATAATAGGCGACGTTGCCGTAAAGGCTTCGCGCACGATAAAAGTGGGTGAAATTGTTGAAGTAAAGAAGAATCCCATTCTATATCGATACAAGATTTTAGGCATTCCATCGTCGAGAATATCGGCGAAACTGGTGCCCGACTATCTTGAAGACCAAACTCCCGAACAGGAAATCATAAAGTTAGACCTTCTTCGCGCCGACATAAACGGGCATCGCGACCGCGGGACAGGACGCCCCACAGAACGCGACCGCCGTATGCTCGACATT
>CALCFP010000307.1 GCA_937900725.1 uncultured Bacteroidota bacterium
CAGGCTCGAGCTTACGCTCATCAGTTTCTTGCCGATGTTCGTGAGCTGGTTTGTCATTCTTGGCTTAATGGCTATTTTAGGCATCGAGTTTAACATTATCAACATCATACTTTCGACATTCATATTCGGCATTGGCGACGACTTCAGCATATTTATCATGGACGGTCTGCAGAACAAGTACCGTACCGGCCAGAAGATACTCGAGTCGCACAAGACGGCCATTTTCTGTTCGGCATTCACCATAATCGTCGGAATGGGTGCCTTGGCGTTTGCCCAGCATCCGTCGTTGCAGTCGATATCGCTGATATCAATAATAGGCATATTGGTTGTAGTGCTTGTGGCCTTTGCCATTGAGCCTATCATCTTCAACTTTTTCATAGCAAACCCTACCAGCAAGGGCAATCTGCCATACACGGTCTGGGGGCTCTTGCAGACATCGTTTTCGTTCCTGGTTTTCCTGACGGGATGCGTGCTCCTTCGTGCGCTTAATATAGTGCTTTACTTAGTGCCGGTGCGCAAGCGTCTGAAACGCAACCTGCTCTGCTATCTGATGAGCAAGGCGTGCAAATGGACAATTTTGGTGTCGCGACAGATAAAGTACGAGGTTGAAAATACCACCAACGAGGATTTCCGCAAGCCGTCGGTCATAATAGCCAACCATCAGTCGTTCATGGACATTCTGGTCATGCTGTCATTGTCGCCAAAGATTCTGATGGTGACAAACAAGTGGGTTTGGCACTCGCCATTTTTCGGCGGACTGATACGCTATGTCGGATTCTTCTTCAATGAGAACGGCCACGAGTACAATGCCGAGCAGATGGCCGAGCGTGTAAAGGAGGGCTACTCGGTTGTAGTTTTCCCTGAAGGCACTCGCTCATACGATGGAACCATCGGACGTTTCCATAAGGGTGCGTTCTATATGGCTGAAACGCTCGGACTCGACATCACGCCTGTGGTGCTTTACGGCGCAGGAAACATCATTGCAAAGAGCCAGCCGTTCAACGTGCGCGAGGGCAAGCTTGTTGCACGTATCTTGCCCCGCATAAAGTTCAGCGACCGCTCGTTTGGCGACGGTTACAAGACCCGCTCGAAAACAATTTCGGGCCATTTCAGGCACGAGTACGACTTGCTTTGCGAAAAGTGGAACCATCCGTTCAATACTACATTCTTCGACGTGATTATGCACAACTACATCTACAAAGGCCCAGTTGAGGAGTGGTATCTGCGCATCAAGATAAAGATGGAGCACAATTACGAGCTGTTTGACAGCATAGTGCCACGTAGCGGGCAGATAACCGATATTGGCTGCGGCTACGGCCCGTTGTGCTACATGCTTGCGCTCACATCGAAAAAACGCAGCGTTTTGGGCATCGACTATGACGAAGACAAGATCGCTGTCGCCCAGCATGGATGGCTGCGCAGCAAATGCCCTTGAGTACGACTTGCCGCAAAGCGATGTGTTCATTTTGAACGACATGCTCCACTACATGAGTGCCGAGCATCAAAATACATTGATAAGGAAGTGCGTCGATGCATTGACGCCCGACGGGTTCATAATCATCCGCGACGGCAACACCGAAGAGGAGGAACGCCACAAGGTCACCAAATTCACCGAACTGATGTCGACCCGAATCATCAAGTTCAACAAGACGGAGGAACAGCTGTGCTTCGTGTCGGAAAGCCGGATGCGCCAGATTGCGGCCGATTGCGGAATGTCGGTCGAGTCGCTGCAGAACGACAAATACACGTCAAACACCATCTACATCTTTAGGAAGAATGCGAAAGCTTAAATTGATAGGAAAGATATTGCTCTATGTGTGCGGTTTTATGCTGATTCTGGTGCTTATACCAGTAATAATGCTTGCCTATCTATATTTCACTGCCGACATGAAGAAGCCTGTCGGCTTTGAGCCACGCAACGGTCAGGTCGTAGTCAGCGACGACGGCGTGAGTGCCTACGGCAACGATACCTTGAGGCTGGGCCAGAGTGGCTGGTGGGAAGCAAAACTGTGTGGCGGCGCATTCGAGCGTGGCGAGGCTTACGGCAAGCTTGCGCAAGACATCATCTACCGGCAGGAACAGATTTTTGTCGACCAGATACGCACATTTGTCCCGTCGGAAAAATACCTCAGTTTTTTGCGCTATCTGACAATGACGTTCAACCATTCGCTCGGTAAATACATTGGCCAGGAATTTCGCGAGGAGATATACGGAATGTCGCTTTCGTGCTCCGATGAATTCAACTTCGTGGCCGAGCCGTACGAGCGCCAGATGAACTACCATTCGGCCCACGACATTGGTCACGCCATGCAAGACTACATGCTTGTAGGATGCAGTTCGTTTGCCACTTGGGACAATTCCAGCGCCAATGGCGACTTGATTGTCGGACGCAATTTCGACTTCTACATGGGCGACGAGTTTGCCCGCAACCGTGTTCTGATGTTCTATTTTCCCGAAAATGGCTACAAGTTCGCATCGGCAAGTTGGCCAGGAATGATTGGCGTCATGTCGGGAATGAACGAGAAGGGCCTCACTGTCACAATCAATGCCGCAAAATCGTCTATGCCGACATCGTCGGCCACGCCGATATCGATACTCACCCGCGAGATTCTGCAATATGCATCCACTATCGACGAAGCCTTGCAGATAGCCCAAAAACGCAAGACTTTCGTGTCGGAATCCATATTGATAGGTTCCGCCATCGACGGCAAGGCGGCTGTAATAGAGAAATCGCCTGAAAAGACAGCCTTGCTCGAATCGGACACTTCATTTATTATTAGCGTAAATCATTTTCAGTCAGATGCTTTTAAGGACGATGCCCGCAATATCGAGAATATTGCCACATCTGACAGCCCGTTCCGCTACAACCGCATAAGTCAACTGCTTAATGACAAATATCCTCTTGACGAGGCCGGTGCAGTCTCCATATTGCGCGATTACAAGGGTATGAACGACAGTCTGATAGGTTGGACAAACGAGGCGGCGCTGAACCAGTTTATTGGTCACCATTCGGTTGTGTTCAATGCCAGCAAGATGATGATGTGGATATCGACATCGCCTTGGCAGGCAGGCCCTTATGTGGCATACAACCTTGCCGACATATTCAGCGGAAAGACAAGTTTCGGTGCCGAAATCGCCGACAGCCGCTTGACAATCCCGGCAGACCCTACAATCAGCGCCGAGCAGATGCAGGACATTTTCCGCATCAAGCAGATGACGCACGAATTCCGCGCAGCCGTAAAGCAGTCGCAACCGATTGACAGCGTGGCCCTTGCCGAATTTGAAAGCCTGAATCCCGAACTATATGCAACCTACGAAATTTTGGGCGACTACTACCATTCGCAGTTCGATACCCTAAATGCAAGGCAAAATTGGAACAAGGCGTTGCTAAAGTACATTCCAAAACAGGCCGAACGGGAGCGCATTGAAGGCAAAATCAGGTCGTTGGAATAGTAGGTTTTGAGGGGCCGTTGACTTCCGCTTATTTTATCTCTTCCAAAGTCATCCGCAGTTTTATCCATGGATGCTTTATCAGAATTTGTGTGGTGTTGCCGCTTTCGTCTGTGGTTACGGTAAATACCGACTTGCCGAGGCCTGCGCCACGCTTGCGTTTCTCCACACTTGCGGTTAGGCTTTTCTGCTTGGATAGATTCTTGTCCGCAAATATCACGCGCAGGTCGCGCTCTAGCAGTTGAATAACCTTAGGCCGGCGCATTGGCTCAACGCAACTGTTCACTATCAGCGAGTCGGCAAGGGTGAAGTCGAAGATTGTCGGTCCGAAATACGATGTGGCAAGCACTCGTGGGCCGTTTGCTGTTGGGCGCGCTATCACCATTCCGCTGAAATGGCTTTTGCGGGCATCAATCTGCAGATTGTATTTTGCGCTCTTGCTTGGTGCAATTACCGGTTGAGCCGACGCTTGCCCCATAAACAATGTTGCAATAAGCAGGAATAATGCTATATATGGTTTGTGTTTAAGCATTTAGCGTAAAGACTAATCTATGGCGAATCGGCTTTCGTCCTTCAGTTGGTTGAACCGTTTGTTGCTAAATTTGTAGTCGGTGTAGTCGGTTTCGGTTTCGTACATCCGCAGTTGATCGACGCTCATGTCGGTCTTGCTCAGCCATATCTCGATGCCCGACACGTACTCCTTCACGCTATTGCTTTTTGGGGTGATTTTTATCAGATATTGTTGATTGTCTTCTTGATAATTTAATATGTAGTCGTTGCTCATATTGCTCAAGTCGCCAATCATACAGGCAGTAATCATATCTTGCATCTCATTCATCATCTTGTTGGAATTCAACGACATGATACTTTTCTTCCCATCTGCCACTATCTTCAGTTTGCCATTATTTATTACTATGGTGTAACTTATAGGTTTTGAGTAAATTAAACTTATTTTATTCTCTTTTTTGTAGGAAAATTTGCCAGAGGAAGTCACGTCCTCGTCAAACATATCTAGATGCTTTACTTGAGTAAAGTCACTTTCAATTGAAGTGAGTTTGCCTGCACTGCTTTTTAGTTGACTTTCAAATTGTTGCATATTAGCAATCGGGTGCATTTGCGCCACTCCAACTTGTGCGGCAAGCATCAAAGTAAAAAGTAATGTAAGGTATTTCATATCGTTGTTTTATTATTTGCTAATATATTGATGATTAGTTATTTGTAGTTGTGCTTATGGCACTGTAGTCTTTCGCATCAGCGGGCAATGGCAATATATCGTAACCGGCTGTGCGGATTTCGTCAATCACCTTCTGCAAAAGAGTGTCGCTGTTTGGCAGACGGTCATGAAGAAGGATTATGGCGCCTCGCTTAAGGTTTCGTCTTATTCGTTTAAGCACGATTTCATCTTTCGGCATATTGGTGTCGTAAGTTCGTATAGTCCAGCCTATTGTTGTCAGGTTTAACGCTTTTACTGCTTTTGCGACAATCGGGTTTGTAACGCCAAATGGTGGCCGGAACAGCGTTGTCTCCTGTCCTGATGCTTCGGCTAAGGCTTGACGGCATTGTTCGAGGTCGGCAATCATCTTGCTACGTCTCAAAATCGGGAAGTTACTAGTGTGGCAGTAACTGTGTATTCCAATAAGGTGACCTTCGTCGGCTATGCGCTTCATTATTGCCTCGTTGCCGGAAATTTTTTTGCCAATGCAGAAGAATACCGCCTTTACGCTGTTGCGTTTCAGCACGTCGAGCACTTTAGGCGTCTGTTCGGCATCGGGGCCGTCGTCAAATGTCAGATATACTGCTTTTTTGCCCGTCTTTACCCTGCAAATTGCCTTGATGTAGACTTTCGACTTTATGCTGTACGATGCATAGAACAGATAAGCAAAAAGGCTAATCAATATGTAGGTAAGCCACTCCTGCATATTATTTCTTTATTAGGATAAGCGAGTGGTTTATGCCTTGATACTCGTTGTAAATCAATATGTTGCCCGAAAAATCCTTTTTACTTATCGCAATATTGAGAAGTTCGGCTGTAAATGTTGGATAGTCAGTTTGTTTCTCGTTTTGCCAATTTGCCTTCAGGCCAATCTTTTGGGCAACATGTTCGGCAGTGGCTTGTTTGCATCCGGACAGCATGAAAATATTGTCGGCGGTTAGGCTGTTGCGTTTCATAAATGCCTCAATCCACTCTGCAATCTCATTTTCGTTCTTTTGTCCTATCTTCGTCTCTATGTCGTTGACAGATACCGAATTGCCTTCGGGTGAATTGTTCAGCAGAAAGAAATATGCGCCTTCGCCAAGTGCGAAATTGCGGTCCATTCCAAGTCTGTGCTGTATGTCGGCCGACGATTGTGTAATCTCGTCCACGGCGCCCAAAAGCACATTGCGCTTGCCGTCAGCCACCTGCATTACGGCATCTATCAGAGCGCTCTCGAAACTCAATCCGCGGTGAACGTAAGTCACATTGTATGAATGTATTCCGTTCATCAGCGCTATCTGTCCGCCAATGGTGTTGAATGTTGATTGTATGAACGGTGTTGGATTCAGCAGTTTTTCCTCATTTACGATTATCGAGTCGAGGAACTTCTCCGTATCGGCAAGGCATCCGAGTCCAGTTGCCGTTATTATGGCATCAATTGATTGTGCATCAATATTTTCAATGCATTTCAGTCCGCAGGCCACGCCCATCTTCACAATTCGGCTCATTCTGCGACGTAGCGTTGGGTCGGCAATGGCTTGTTTGTAGTCGAGTTCAGTCTCGTTGCCATCGACGTAGAGCCTGTCTTCCTTTATTTGACACGATTTCGTTATGTAGATAGGCTTCATTTCAGTCGATTTTTGAAAATAATAGTGAAGTGTCGTTGCCGCCGAATCCGAAAGCATTCGACAGAACGTGCTTAATATGGTTGCCCTCGCTGAACTCGGTTTGAGGCACAAGCCCCGTAGCGGGTTCGGGAGTGCTGAAGTTCAGATTTGGATAAATGTATCCGTTTTTTACGGAAAGTGCCGAATAGACGGCCTCGATGCCTTCCGATGCGCCCAATGTATGGCCAATAAAAGCCTTGACCGAACTGAACGATGGCACTTTGTCTCCGAAAATCCTGCGAATTGCTGTGCCTTCCGACAGGTCGTTGTTTGGTGTGCCGGTTCCGTGTACGTTTATGTAACTAATTTCGTCAGCCGTTACGCCAGCCACTTTCATTGCTTCGCTCATAGAGTGGAATGAGCCGTTGCCTTCGGGTGAGCATCCCGTTTGGTGATATGCGTCGTTTGCGTTGGCGTAGCCTGTAACCAGGCAGTAGGGCTCGCGTCGTGCATCTTCTAAGCGTTGCATCACAATGTAGCCCGCGCCTTCGCCAAGGTTCAGTCCTGCGCGTGTGGCGTCAAACGGGCGACAGTGTTCGCTGTCGAGTATCATCAGCGAGTTGAAGCCGTTGAGCGTGAATTTGCAAAGCGAGTCGGTGCCTCCGGCTATCACGGCATCGAGCAGTCCGTTCTTTAGCATGCGGGCGCCAAGCATTATGGCGTTTCCTGCCGACGAGCAGGCTGTGCTAATTGTCGTTACAAATCCGTCTATCCCAAGTTCACGTGCGATGAATTCGGTGCTTGATCCGCAGTCGTGTTGGCTTACCAATCGGAGTCTTCCGTGCTTGTGGTCGGCCTTGAAATCGGGGTAGAAGTTCTCGCTCAGGTCCATTCCGCCTACCGATGTCGACGATATGAACCCTACACGCATCTTTCTTACGTCTATCTTGCTGTCGGACAGTGCTTCTTTGCAGGCTAACAAGCCAAGCAACGCTGTGCGCGAATAACATCTATTTTTATCCAAACCACATATATTCGCAAGTTCGGCATTCGATTTTTTCACTTCAGACACAGGCACGGCGAGTCCTGTTTGGAAAAACCGGGGCTTGTCCATTCCGTGCCGATTGTTTTTCAGCGACTCGATATTTTCAGCCACATTGAGCCCTATGCCCGACACTGCGCCGATACCAGTAACGGCAATCTTCATTACTTCTTGTTGGCGGTGATGTATTCAGCCAAAGTCTTGACCGAGTAGAATATTTCCTTGCCCTGTGCCGGATTGTCAATCTTGATGCCGTAGTTGCGTTCAAGAATCAGTATAATCTCAAGAGCGTCGATAGAGTCGAGGCCGAGTCCGCCTTCGCCAAACAAAGGGGCTTCTGCATCAATGTCGGCAGGCGTAATTTCTTCCAAATTCAGTTCGGCGATGAGTTCGCCCTTGAGTTTTTCAATCAATTCTTCCATAGTCGGAATTATTATGGTTTATAATTAGTATTCTCCATCAGGTTGAAAATGGCCTTGTACTTGTTGCCAATAAGTTCACACCAGCCTGTTATGCAGTAGTGTAGGTTGCCACGTTCCATTGCCTTTTCAATGTATTTTGTCATCTTTTCGGTTTCGTGTCCTTCGCTTACAAAGAAAGTGTTTTCCCCTTTGATTTTATAGTGAATGCAGATTTCGCCCAATACAACGTTGGCCAGAGTATAGACAAACACAGCGGGGCTTGCCATTGCGTCGCCTTGCTCGCCGATGATCTTTTCGTGGTCGATGTCGGTGTCGAGCGAGCCGGACGAATTGGATAGTATTATGCCAATTTCTTCAGGGTCGAAATGCAAGTCTTTTAGCAGATAGCCGGTTGCAACATAGCCCAGTTTGCAAAGGTTGTCCATCTTGTAGAACTTCATATTTTCTTCTTCGAGCCCTTTAAACGCTTCGCGGATAAATAAATTGTACTCTTCTGATTTTGAAGAAAATGCCATTTGTCCGTCGCGCTTAATCTGCGAGTTGGCGACAATTACGGTGCGTATGTTTTTCAATGCCGATGCCTGCGTAGCGATGCCATCTTTGGCAAATTTCGGCAACGACAGCACAATGGCAGCGTTGCAACCTCCAAATCCCGAGGCTGTCTTTACGCAGTGGCGCATTTTCAATTGTTGGTGCGCGCCACTAACCTTTAATGGCATTGGTGTCCCTGTCTCGCAGAATCCCATTGTGCCGAATATGGTGCCAATCTTTAGTTCGTGCGCGCAGACAATGGTCTCAATAACGCCC
Source organism: uncultured Bacteroidota bacterium (assembly GCA_937900725.1). GTDB lineage: Bacteria > Bacteroidota > Bacteroidia > Bacteroidales > SZUA-534 > RUG13583. The sequence goes on from CALCFP010000307.1 coordinate 8,524, forward strand.
GAAGCGCCCAACGTGTGGCCGAAATAAGGCTTTAGGCTTTGTACGGGCAGTTGCAGAAGGCCGGCAAGTGAAACGGCTTTCGACTCCATCTCGTCGTTATAGACGGTGGCCGTGCCGTGTGTGTCCACAAAACTTATGTCAGATGCATTGACGCCAGCCTCGCGCATTGCGCCACGTATTGCAAGATTCAGTTCCTCGCCCGTTCGTGACGGTCCCGATATGTGGTTGGCGTCGTTGCTTATGGCGCCACCGGCAACCAGGATGCTGTGTTCAGTCTCATCGGTCGAGAGCAGGACTGCGCCAGCCGCTTCGCCAAGGTTCAGTCCGTCGCGTTTGGCATCAAAAGGAATGCACTGCTTGTTGCTAAGCGATTTGAACGACTTGAATCCGCTTGTTATGAAGTGTGACAGCACATCGCAACCAACTACGATTACGTTTGAAAATACGCCTGCCTCAATCATTCGTTTCCCCACAATGATTGCAGATACGCCTGATATGCAGGCATTTGAAATAATCATTGGGCGGTTTCCCGCACCAAAGTAACGGCTTATGCGGTCGGCAGTTTTCCAAAGCGATACGCGTCCGTCCATAGTGTCCGACTTATGGTCGATGAGTTCAACGTTGCCTTTGGTAGTGGACATTATTATGCCCACCGACTTGTCGGCAATGTCAATGTGCGACTGCGACAGTATGTCGGTTATCGCCATTATTACCAAGCGCTCAAATTTGGTGTATTGCGATTCAAGGTCGAGGTTTTTCGACTGAAGCCTTATCGTGTGGTCGATGAACAGCGATGCCATTATTGGCGAATCCGACACTTCGGATGTCTCGTGCCACGATAGTCCGCTACGGTAAGAGCACAGAGCCGCCAGATTCTCTTGAGTGTTGAATCCCAGAGGGCTTATTATTGAATCGGCATTTATGTAGATTTTCATTTTATCCATCTTTCTTTCCAGTCCAAATAGAATTTTGGGTTCTCGAGTTCCAGTTCGCGTGTCTGCCCGTCGATGAACACTTGCGTGGTGTAGCCAGTGGCGGCCACTGCGCCGTCTGAAGCCCTGAAGACAGTGTATTCAAACTGTATTTTTGCGGCAGGCGAGTCGATGAATCTTGTCTCGACGATAGCCTCTTCGCCAAACGTAAGCGGAAGTTTGTACTCGCAGTGTGCCTCGACAATTGGCGCAAACACGCCATTGTCGTAATAGTCCCTGTAGGCGAGGCCACTGAAATGGCGTCCGAACGATTCGCGCCCGTTCTCGAAATATCTTATGTACTCGCCGTGCCACACAACCTGCATCGCGTCAGTCTCGCTGAACCTTACGGGGAACTGATATCTATCTATTAAGGCAGGAGTGCGTTGTGTATTTTTAGTTCTCATTACCGATGTTTAGAAAGATTTTCATTCGGCATTCTGCCACAGGCTCGCCATTGGCCGTGCTTTCTGCCGATATCAGCGACAAGTTTCCCAATTCCTGAACAATGCTTATCCGCGTGCGCAACTCGCTTCCCAGTTCGGGCAACTTGTGGATTGCCAGTTTGTCAACCGAACCGATGTAGCCAAGTGGCACAGGCTCATTCTTTTGCATAAATATGAATCCCATTCGTGCTGCGGCCGATTGGGCTATGTGCTCAATGATGCCCGGCTCGCGCAGATGCCCGCCAGCGCAGAAAATGTTGCTGTCGAGTATTGTCAGGCCTGAATGGGACACACCTTCCTCAATCCCGTAGAAAGCATCTACCATAACCACCGGCGGACGCTGCGGAATGAGTTTCAGGATATCGGAACCTTGTATAGTTGAGGTATTCACTTGTCGTTTTTTAGTGTTGCAAAAATATTCAAATGAATGGATTAAACCAACTATTATAGTGTTGGCATATTATGGGGCTGAATGTTTTTCCAGATGATTTGAAAAAATATTTTGTTTTTTCCATTGGTCGTAGCGACTTTCGCCACGTCAAACAATGGAATTGACATCACAAACACTCCTTAATGACGAAATTTCAAAAAATCGACAAATTTCGTCATTATCTCCTGACATCTGTTGCATTTCATCAATGTCTTGGGACAAGTGGCAAGGTGTTTGGGCGGCTAAACTCCAGCCATTTAAGCAAAAAAAAGGGAAGCATCAGCCTCCCTTCCCTTTTGCAAAATATTCAATTCTACTTCAGTTTGCAGACCATAATCGAGTGACCAAGGCCTATTCCGTCGTGAATGGTTTCAACCTGCAAGCCTGCATTCTCCACACAACGTGCCATGTCGTCGGAGTGGTACATCTTGCTGTTGCCGTTGGCAAGAGCCGTAAAATATACGCTTGTCATTGTAAGGTCGAAGGCGGCTGTCTCGAACTTTTGGCGGTCCCAGAATGTCTCCATTATGAAAACGCGGCTTTCGCCATTCATCGATTTGGCGGCGCGGCTCAAGATGCTTGTCACTTCCGACTCCGAGAAGCAGTCGAGGAATTGGCTCATCCATATTGCATCGAAACCAGTAGGGAATGGAACCGAAGGGTCGAGCAGGTTGGCTCCGTGTCCGTGGATGCGGTCGGCGCCGTTCTTTCCTGCGGTCTGTTCCTTCATCATTCCTATTTGTTGCGGAAGGTCCATTATGGTGACATTGACATCTTTGTCGAATCCTACGCACTGCATAGCCCAGCGGCCAGTGTTTCCGCCTACGTCGAGCAATGTGCGCGGGTGGTTGGCGAACACTATTTCAAGCGCTTCCTGGAACGAATTGTCGCTGTAGAAATGGTCGAAACCGAACCAGCTCTTCTGCACTTGCGGTGGCAGTTGCGACAATCCTTCGTAAATGGTCGGCCACGAGCCGAACACTTTCAAGCCTTCGGGCTTGCCGTTCAGCAACGACTCTTCGAGCTTGAAAAGGCCAAGATAATTGACATCGTGGTTGAAATTCATATTGGCGTTAACCATGGTGTCGTTGGCAAGGAACCAGCCTGCCTTTGTTATCTGGTAACGCTCGTCGGCGAATATTACGGTGCCAATGGAAAGCGAAGCCTCAAGCAATATCTGCGCAGCATACTCCGACAGTTTGCACTTTTGTGCTATCTCTGTCTGTGTCAGGCCTTTTTTGCTGTCGGCAAGCTCCTTTAGGATGCCGAATTTCACCATTAGGCGTGACACCTGAAAGACCATTGGCGCAGACGCGATAAAGTGTGCCAATCTTTGCGCATCCAATGCTGATTGATGCTCTTTTGTGTACTGCTTTTGCAGTGCTGGGAAAAGTTTCATATTTCTTAAGTTTTGTTGGCAAATGCAAAAATGCCCAATGTTCATCCTTGCCGTTGCATTTGTTATTAATATTTATTCTATTGTCAATTAATAATTTGTCAAGTCATTCATTCCAAAACCTGTAATAGTTGAACCATTGTTCAGGATATTCATTCAGTACCTTTCCGAAATTTTCGACATATTGTTCAAGCAAGGCCTGTTCGGGCTTTTTGTCTTTTGTGCGTGCAACAGGCGATGCCATCGTAAACCGATAATGGTACGTGCGGTTTTTCTCGCGCATGGCGAAATAGAAGACCACGGGCACTTTCAGCCTCGATGCCAGCAGGAACGGCCCTGCAGGAAATTGCGCATCGTGCCCCATGAAGTTGGCGGTGAGCAGTTTTTCGGCATTCACGTAGCGGTCGCCCTGGAAACAAACATACTCGTGATTGTTCAGTGCCTCCGTTATCTGAAACACGTGCGTAAGATTGTCGTTGTTGACAGGAATCACCTTGTAGTCGTGGCCGGTGGAGTTCTTTTCAAGCATCTCCTTTATTTTCTGGTGTTCGGCATCGTACATCACAATGTTTATCTTCTTGCCGTAGTCGCCGAAAAACGGTGCGCCTATTTCCCAGTTTCCAATGTGTCCGCCTATCATTACCACGCCTTGCTCGCTGTTGAGCACATCAAGAAATTCCTGGTAATGTTCGAACTTGAACTTGTATTTTCCCACCATTCCTCCGCCAATGGCAATCTTGTCGATTAGTATCTGGCCGAGCCTGTAGTAGTTTCGGAACAGCATCAGCACCGACCTGAACACTCCAAGTTTGAGTATGTGTCTTGAATAGCGCCATGTGCTGGCCGTCGCTTTTGGCGCGAAAGGGATGAAGTATATTACTACAAATGCAAGGAATACATAGGCCGCACTAATTCCCAAATGCTTAATCAGTTTGATGAAAAACATATAGCCGAATTGGCCGCCCCGTGTCTTCCCCTCCCAATTTGCCATTAGGATTTAGTGCTTGTTCGTGCTATAACCAAATCGTAAAAGTCTTGGAATGTCTTGACCTTTACAAAATCCTGCCCTGTGACGTTAAATCCGAAATTCTCCTCAACCAGTACAATCACGTCAACCATGTCAAGGCTGTCGAGTTCCAATGTCTTCATAAGCGGAGCCTCTGGCTTGATGATGTCGATGTCAACCTCAAACTCTTCTTCGATGAAATC
>CALCFP010000308.1 GCA_937900725.1 uncultured Bacteroidota bacterium
GATTTTCGTCGAGACAAGAGTCGAACTTTTCGGCTCGGGGCGTACCGATGCAGGTGTCCACGCCTTCGGACAAGTGGCACATCTTGAAGTGGATACAAAAATATCAGCCGAACGGCTGATGTTGTCGCTCAACGATAATCTTCCGTATGACATTAACGTTTTGGATGCGGAGCAAGCCAATCCGAAGTTCCACGCCCGATACGATGCCGTTGAACGCAGTTACATATACCTGATATCGAAACGGCGCACCGCTTTCGGCAAAAGCAATGTATGGTGGATTCGCGATGTGCTCGACATCGAAAAAATGAAAGAAGCAGGCAACGCAATGAAAGGGCGCCACGACTACGCTTCGTTCACCGACAAGGACACTGAATCGCCTACCACATTGGTCAACATCACTGGCGTCGATATTTATGAGACTAAAGACCTTATTGCCATACATATAACTGGCTCTCACTTCCTATGGAAAATGGTTCGCCGAATGGTTGGCGTGCTGGTTGAGTTTGGCCGCGGGAAACTCACTATGGTTGACCTCGACAATATGTTCGAATCGTACTCGTCGCTGCCTGCAAAACTCACAGCGCCTTCGGCTGGGCTTTATCTTGAGCACGTCTACTACAAGGGCGAACGTACCGTACGTGGGCCACATCTGGTGCCTCAACTGCTTAGGCTTAAATAGGATTTCACTATCACTCAAATAGATAAAAAAATGCGGTTAAAAAAGCCGCATTTTTTGTATGAACCAAAATATTGCAAATCCGATACAAACTTTGTAACTTGACAAGGCTATTCTAAAAATGAATATGCCTTAATTGTTTAACTAAATTCTAAAAGAAAATGTCACCAACAGAAATCATCACCTTAGTTGTAGTCGGCGCATTGGCTGGCTGGCTCGGCAGTCTGCTTTTCAAGGGCAAAGGAATCGGATTTTTCGGCAACTTCATTGTAGGCATACTTGGCTGCTTCTTTGGAGGCTGGCTATTCGATGTATGCGACATTAGCCTCCGCCTATTCAAAGGCGACTGGAAATGGCTTAACACCGTTATCATCGGAGCCATTGGCGCGTTCATAATTCTACTGATAATCAATCTCCTGCTAAAAGGAAAAGGCAAAAAGAGATAACGACAACAACAAAAGGCTGAACATTGTTTCAGCCTTTTTCATATTCCATACCAATGTCAATAACGGAAGAACTATTCAAACTACAGGACCTTGGCTACCGCGACTTTCAGGCCCGACTGATGCCAACCATCGACAAGGATACAATCATAGGCGTGCGCACGCCCGTCCTGCGCAAACTGGCAAAGCAGTTCGCCCCAACCGATGAGGCAAAAGAGTTCATCGAGCATCTGCCACACAAATACTACGAGGAAAACAACCTGCACGCATTCATCATCAGTCAGACGAAAGACTTTGACGAGGCCATAAGCCAAACCAACCGTTTTCTGCCATATATCGACAATTGGGCGACCTGCGACTCGTTCTCGCCAAAGATATTCAAGAAGCACACTACGGAACTGCTTGACAATGTGAAAGCATGGATAAAAAGCACGCACACCTACACTTGCCGTTTCGGCATCGAGATGCTTATGAGTTTCTACCTCGACGACCTGTTCAAGCCTGAATACGCCGAAATGGTTGCCTCCGTAAGGTCAGACGAGTATTATGTAAAAATGATGATTGCCTGGTATTTCGCCACAGCGCTCACCAAGCAGTACGATGCCACAATTGGCTACATTACAGGCAAAAGGCTCGACTCCTGGTGCCACAACAAGACCATACAGAAAGCCATTGAGAGTTTCTGCATCAGCGACGAGCGGAAAGCATTTCTGAAGAGGCTCAAGGTATAATGGTCCGCCACACAGATGGCCGTCACTTCTCGAAATCGATAGTGGCCGAACGCTTGCGCCAACGCTCCTTGGCGAATTTCTGCATATCGATCTGGGCATCCGACTCGTCGGTTATCTCCATGCCGAGCAATGTCTCAACCACGTCCTCGATGGTGACAATGCCCTCCATTCCGCCATATTCGTCAATGACGAGGGCTATCTGCTGTTTCTTGGAAAGAAGTATGTTGTGGAAATTGAAGATTGACGTATTCTCGTAGCAATTGATTATTGGACGCCGCAGACTCTTGAGTTTCACATTCTTCCTTCCATCGGCCAAAGCCTGCAGTATGTCCGATTTCAGCACAAAACCCGTAATGTCGTCAATCGACTCGCGGTAAACCGGAATGCGCGAATATCGAAGATTTTCCTTATTGCTGAAGAAGCGTTCGAGTGTGGTGTTCTCGTTTGCCGACACTACAACCGTGCGCGGTGTCATTATCTGCTTCACCTTTATCGACTTGAGATGCACCAAGTTATTGATGATTTTTCCCTCGCTCGACTCGAACACGCCTTCGCGCTCGCCAATGTTTGCCAATGCGGCAATCTCTTCACGGCTGACAGTATGCGCCTGCTTGCGCGAGAACAACCGCGTAAGCGATTCCGACACTATCACAATAGGGTAAATAAGATAGATAAGCCCTTGAACCATATACGCAATCGGCACACACAATTCGCGCCAGTAGTTTGAGCCGATTGACTTTGGAATTATCTCCGAAAAGACGAGAATCAGCACTGTCAGCACTGCCGAAGCCACTCCAAAAAACTCGTTGCCGAACACTGCCACAGCCTGCGCGCCGACGCCTGCCGCGCCAAAAGTATTGGCTATTGTATTCAACGAAAGTATCGCGGCCAAAGGCCTGTCGATGTTGTTCTTGAGTCTTTTCAGCAATCGCGCGCCTCTGCCCCTAAGCAATATCGACTCGATATATGACACCGTTGTTGACAGCATTACCGACTCCGAAATAGAACAGAGAAAAGATATCAGCAATGCCGAGAATAAGTAAACAAGAAGTAACGCCATAGAGCAACACCGTATGGTTATCTATGCAATTCCTTGAATTCAAATGGAATATGAACAATTTGCTGATAGTCGTTACCCAACTCCTGCATATCTTCATCGGTATAGTACCAAACAACAGTGACATCATTGCCTCTCTCAAACATAAACTCGAACTGCTGAAGTATTTGAAGCAGGTATTTTGACGTACTTGTGTTGAAATACTCAAGTTCCATATGAAACTCTGTCTTCTCTGCAGGGTTCTTGATGTAATCGTCAATCCACTTAATCAATGGTTCGTAGAACCTGATTGAATTTTCAAGGATTGAACGTCCTGTCATCCTGAATTGTCCAGTACTGGCATTGAACAACACTGTAGGGCGACTAGTGTTGCCTTCTATCTGAAAAACCGTGGCGTTAATAGTATCCATGAATCTGTAATTAATTTGCTGTAAAGATAGACTATTATTCTTGATAAATACAAACGTTTGCATAAAAAACATTCAAGTTGCCTGATTAAATGTCACAAGTTGAACTCTTGACAGAGTTATTTATTCAAGGAGAAGATGCAAGTTAGTTGTTGAACTGCAATGAATAGAACAAACTCGAGTGTGTGTGTGTGTGTGTGGTTCCACTGATATTGACTCCCGATTGTCCCGATAGCTATCGGGATTGGGACTGGGATCGGAATTGATATTGATGACAACGGTTCTGCCCTTTCAGGGCGCTATTAATTTTAATATGATTAATGCATATTGGTTGCGTAGCGAAACTTGAAATGCTGGTTGCATTGATTCTTATCTTCTTTTGCTTGTCCCAAAGAAGCGAAACTTGCGCCAAAATTAATGCGTACTCCGCTCTGCCTGCCCTCGCTAAATTCCATTACAAACGTGTTCCAAGCCACGTTTGTGGAATTTATGCTCGGTTGGCATTCACACCCGCGCACCCTCGCCCTCCCGATAGCTATCGGGATT
>CALCFP010000309.1 GCA_937900725.1 uncultured Bacteroidota bacterium
TTGACAATTGATTGGTATGATTTGATCATATTATTTCTCATATTGAGTGCTCATACGGATGATTCGAAATGGCATTTTCACGATTATCTATCTTAAAATATGTTTTTGTATGTCAAAAGGAGTCTTTCCATTTCAAAAAAAAAACATAAGGATTCAAAAAAACATTGAACAAAACCGACTCTGATTTGTAATTAGGTTTGTGGTTTACAAAAATGTAAACACATAATTTATATAACACAACCAAATATTTTAAATCATGGATGAATCAGACATCAAAAACCCTATTTGGAAAATGCTAGTGCTAAAGAAAAAAATAGTGGCACTTAACTATCTTCCTGCCAAAATTTTGTTGTCGAGGTATCAATTGGCAATAAAAGACGAATCCTATGTGGCCGAGATTGAAAAGGCCACGACCGAGTTGTTCCAATTATATTTGAGAAGCATCGACCTTCCGAATGCAAGAAAGGACATCAAACTATTATTAAATAAATAAGCCATGGAAAAAGTAATGTATTCTATTGAAGAGATAAGCCAATTGATTGCCAATGGCAAGAAACTATTATTGGCTGGAGATGAGAACCTTTTGAACAAATTACCTAAAGGCGACTGGATTGGAGGTTCCATTCCATATTTTATGAGCGACAAAGGTGGCATAATCACAAAGGAAAAAATATATGCCAATATATTGCCAGACTATATTTCGAACATCAAAATCAAGACATACGACATTGCATCCATAAAGGATGTCTACAAGGATTGCTACGACAATGGTTTTTCTGTAATAATTATTCCGGCATTTAGCGAGACTCACTTGTCGTTTGCCATTAATGCTCCAGACTACAAAGATTTTGCGGTTCACCCAATGATTGGATGGATTTCCGGATATTACCTGGGCGACAGTGGAGTAAGCGCAAAATCATTTGCGGGCAATTCAGCTTCGATAAGCACAAAAGATGCCGTTGTCATGCACATTGAGTTGCCCAAAAGCAAATATGCCGATTTGGACATCATCAACCTGTTCAGCCAAGGCGACGGCGACACTATAGAATTTGAAGAATCTGGATTCTCTGCCAAAGAAGCATATATTAATGGCGAGAAGATGAATTTTGCGAACTACCTGAAGAAAAAGGTCATCGACACTCGCCTGCCTCTTGTCGCCGACTACAATTCCGTGATGATTAACATCAGCGTGCAGAATGTGGCAATAGACAAGGTTGACTTCTATGCTCCAGTGTTCAAGGGAATTCAATACAAGTTTGCATCTCCGGTGACCAACTACATTGAAGCATTCAATGCCGAGTTGGCCAACAAGCACGGTGTTTTCCCAACATTCTCCTGCAACTGTATCCTGAACTTCCTGTACTCGGAACTTGAAGGAAAGTCAACTGGCAACATTACCGGTCCAATCACTTTTGGCGAGATTGGCTACCAATTGCTGAACCAAACTTTGGTGACTATAGAGATAAAGGATTTGTAAAAACGGTTATTAATAGAAAATGAAACAGCGGTGATGGGAAACCATCACCGCTGTTTTTTTGAAATGCATATATTATATAATATGTGTATTTATAAAAGATGCTATTCGGTTTTACAACACACTTTAAATACATGAATGCACGGACTATTATAATTGGATGAAAGTACCCTGTTTTATCAAGTGATTACTGTTACGTACAATTTTCAACAACAAATTATACCTTTGCAAAAAAAACAAAATACTCTTAATATGAAAAAGCACAACATTAAAAACATCTTGTTAATTGCATCGTTATTTTTTTGTATAACAAATGCTTTGGGGCAAGCAAACATATATTTTCAAGAAGACTTCGAGAAAAATGGCTCGTCAATTCCTGATGGTTGGAGTCAAGAATATGCAACTCCAGAAATGAGACAAGATTGGGTTGTTCAAACAGGAGGTCCTACACCTCCACGTTCCTCAGAAAATGCGCCAAACAATGCTTACAGCGGGGATTACAATGCATTGTTTTTTAAAAGGACAAATCAAGGCTCGTATCAAACATATTTGATAACACCCGAAATAGATTTCGAATTTGCACAGAAACCATTATTATCATTTGCATATTCACAATTTCAAAGCAGGCTTTCAACCTCAACACCTGCTGACAATTTTGAATTTTCACTTTGCTATAGACTAAATGATTCAGAGAATCCAAATTGGAGGGTAATAAAAACTTTCAATGGATACACGGAGAAACTAAACCCATGGAGAACAGACTCAATTTATTTGCCAGACACAATAAAAGGTGCACGGCAAGTACAATTCGGTTTCTTAGGGAAAAGCAAGACTTTAGGATATGGAACATGCGTGGACGCCATAAAAATTGAAGAAACAGCCATCATACAAAAATACATAGATAACGTATATGCATCACAACCGAACCAAAACATAGTACCAACTGGTTCTACGGACAACCCTATATTGCGTTTGCGAATGCCCGTTCAAGGCAATGATGGCGAACTAAAATTGGAAAGCATTTCTGTCATCTCTCTGCAGCAAACAGAAAGTGTTGTACCAGCAAATGGAGTAAAACTTTATGCTACTACAGACGAATCTTTCAATACAACAAATTTACTATGTACCGCATCAATAGTAAATGGTC
>CALCFP010000310.1 GCA_937900725.1 uncultured Bacteroidota bacterium
GATAGGACAAGTCGTTGATGCTTTGGTTGCTGGTGTGCAGTACCTCGCCGAATTTAGCAAGTCCTAATGTTGCCCAATTGACTTTCTCGTCGGCAATTTTTCTCTTTTCGGCATCTTCGTCTGATTTGCGCAGACTGTCGCGCATATTGATCAATGCGTTGCCCAATTTGTCGTTTTTGCTTAACAAGTCGAATTTGGCATTCAGGTTACCGTGTCCTATCTGTTCAGCAAACTCGGAAGCTTGTTGTAGTCCTTCTATCAAGGAGTTTGTAGAGTCTGAAATGGCGTCAATTTCCTTAAGTGAAGTAGCCTTCAGTGTTGGGTCGGTCTTTAGTTCGCCTTTTGACACGTTTGCTAATACTTGTCCAATCTTGTTTAATGTACTGCCAATTTGTTTTGATACGAGTAATGTCACTATACCTGTCAGGAGCGAGCATAATAGTGCCAGCATATACGATAGTTTCCCCAATTTTTTTGAGTTTCCTACAATGCTACTTTTGGGCGATACGACGCAAATCGACCAAATCGTCTTGTCGTTGATTTTTATAGGGAAAAAGGTGAAAATGGATTTCTCTACGTCTTGTCCGTCTGTCTCCAATATGGTTAATGAATCCTTGCTAATGAAACTGCCAAGATTGTATTTCTTATTGTAGTTCGGCATTACTTCTCCCATCTTTTTCAGCCGTTCCGCATTGTTCCTGCTGTATGCTATGGTACTTTTGTTCGTAATGATCAGGATCTTCATTTTGGAATCGAACCCAAATGGGGCGTTGAATTTGCGAAGCATCGTGTCTACGATTATGTTTGCAGAAATTCCGCCTGCATATTCGCCGTCATATAGAATTGGTGCCTGAATTCTGCACATATAGGCGCTTTCGTTTTTGTCGGGAAGTTTGTCAATGAATGGTTCCGATATGGTTTGTAGTTCCGATTCAGAAACATACCAGTCAACTTTTGGGCTTAGTAGAATGCTGTTTTTTGTCGCATGTTTCAGCATATTCTCTATCAGGTAGTCGCGATTTTCGTCTTCTTGGTCGCAAAGTCTTGTGCAAGATATTGCCAGGCTGTCTAGTTCGCTTATTGCATTTTGAAATGTCTCGCTGACGTTTTTGGCATTGTCGTTGCTTTGCAACTCTACTATTATTTTAGTTCTCTCGCTAATAAGTTGTTGTGACTTTCTTGCGCATACAAAGACGGAAATCGTAAATGATACTAACGCGGTAAGCAGTATGCTCACCATCATACGAGTCCTGATAGTCATTTTTAGTTTCATATTCGGTGTGTGCTTTATTTAGAATACAGTCATTTTATGTGACTGCCCCCCGATAACTTTCAAATCGCTATTTTACTAATTTTTCATTAATCAGAAACACAAAAATGACACTCTGTTAAATAAAAAAGGCTTGTCATTCTTTTTTTTCGATTGACAAGCCTAAAATACGTATGTGGTTTGTGTTATATATTTGATAATGTGATTTTTCCATCTTGCACACCAATGAGCGTCGTTTTGCTGTTGTCAATGTCGCCCTTGATTATTGCGGTTGAAAGCGGATTGAGTATTGTGCGTTCGATAAGCCGTTTTATCGGCCGGGCACCCAATGTTATGTCATATCCTTCTTTTGCAATCAGGTCGATGGCTTGCTCGTCGGCTACGATTTCCAATCCTTTTTTCGCGAGTCGTTCAGCCATTTTACCAATTTGGAGTTTCACAATGTCCCGTATATTGTCGTTGAGTAGTGGCGCGAACATTATAGTCTCGTCGATTCGGTTCAGGAATTCAGGTTTTACTGACACACGGAGCAAATTCATTACCTTTTGCTGTGTCTTGCCTATTATTTCGTCCTTGTTACTGTCGTTCATCTTTGCAAACTCTTGCTGAATGATATCCGAGCCAAGATTTGATGTCATAATAATAATGGTGTTCTTGAAGTTGACGGTTCTGCCTTTGTTGTCGGTCAGACGGCCGTCGTCAAGCACTTGCAGCAAAATGTTGAAAACGTCGGGGTGGGCCTTCTCAATTTCGTCGAGCAGTACAACAGAGTATGGCTTGCGCCTGACGGCTTCGGTCAGTTGCCCGCCTTCGTCGTAGCCTACATATCCCGGAGGCGCGCCAATCAGCCTTGAGACCGAATGCCGCTCTTGGTATTCCGACATGTCGATTCTTGTAATCTGGTTTTCGTCGTTGAACAGAAATTCGGCCAATGCCTTTGCCAATTCCGTCTTTCCGACACCAGTGGTGCCCAAAAAGATAAATGTGCCAATTGGTTTCTTGTCGTCTTGCAGTCCTGCACGGCTACGGCGCACTGCGTTTGCGATGGCTTCAATGGCATAGTCCTGGCCAATCACACGTTTGTGAAGTTCCGATTCAAGGTTGATTAGTTTGTCGCATTCGGCGCGTAGCATTTTGGTTACAGGTATGTGCGTCCATTTTGATACGACTTCGGCAATGTCTTCCGGCGTTACAATCTCGCGAATCATTGTGTCACCGTCCTGCAGTTGGGCCTTTTGCCTTTCTATGTTTGCTTCGCATTCCTTTATTCGTCCATATCTAATTTCGGCCACCTTGCCGTAGTCGCCACTGCGTTCGGCAATGTCGGCTTCCTGTTTCAGTTCCTCAATTCGTTTCTTGTTGCTTTGAATGTCGTCGAGAATTGCCTTTTCCGATTTCCATTTTGCCATTTTCGATGTCAGTTCAGCATTTTTGGCGTCAAGTTCTTGCGTTATGGTGTCGGTTTTTGACTTGTTGCCTTCCCTTTTTATGGCTTCTCGTTCAATTTCAAGTTGCATAATGTCGCGCTGAAGTTCGTCAATGTCTTCAGGAACGGAATTCATTTCAAGTCGCAGTTTTGACGCGGCCTCGTCGATAAGGTCGATTGCCTTGTCAGGGAGAAAACGGTCGGAAATGTATCTGTTGGAAAGTTCCACGGCTGCAATTATGGCATCGTCCAAAATCTGGACTTTGTGGTGCATCTCGTAACGTTCCTTTAATCCGCGTAGTATTGATATCGAACTATTTACGTCAGGTTCGTCAACCATTACTATTTGGAATCGTCGTTCGAGGGCCTTGTCTTTTTCAAAGTACTTTTGATACTCGTCGAGCGTTGTGGCGCCAATCACGCGTAAGTCGCCACGTGCAAGCGCTGGCTTCAGTATGTTTGCGGCGTCCATTGCGCCTTCGCTTTTCCCTGCGCCGACCAGAGTGTGTATCTCGTCAATGAATAGTATTATTTCCCCGTCCGACTTGATGACCTCGTTTATGACGCTTTTCAGGCGTTCCTCGAATTCTCCTTTGTATTTTGCGCCAGCAACGAGTGCGCCCATGTCCAGCGAGTACAGTTTTTTTGTCTTCAGGTTTTCAGGAACGTCGTTTTTTGCAATCCGGTGGGCTATGCCCTCGGCAATAGCAGTCTTTCCGGTACCCGGCTCGCCGATTAGTATCGGGTTGTTTTTTGTCCTACGGCTTAGAATCTGCAGTATCCGCCTTATCTCGTCGTCACGTCCAATGACAGGGTCGAGTTTGCCCGACGACGCTTGCTCATTGAGGTTGATGGCGTATTTTGAAAGTGCCATGTAACTATCTTCAGCCGACTGACTGGTCACCTTTTCACCCTTCGTTATGTCTTTTACGCAGGTCTCCACCGATTTGCGCGTCATCCCTTGGTCTTGCAGCAGACGAGATACCTGGTCGTTGATGTCGAAGAATGAAATCCACAGGTGTTCTACGGAAGCGAAACTGTCGCCGTTTTTAGTGGACAGTTGCTGCGCGTTGTTCAAAAGCAGGTTTAGGTTCGATGACAGGTACAAGTCGCCGCCAGAAACCTTAGGGTACGACTTTATGATGTTGTCGACAATTGGCATCAAGTTGTTGATGCCAATGCCGTGTTTCTGCAGTATGTACTTGCTGATATTTTGTTCTTCAGTCAACAAGGCCTTGAGGAGGTGTCCCGCTTCAACGGATTGGTTTCCTTCTGCCTGTGCAACATTGAAGGCTTTTTCCAAAACCTCTTGCACTTTGATTGTAAAATTGTTTGTGTTCATAGCATTTAGTTTTGATATTTTTTTTGCTTTGTGCTTTCAAAAGTCAAGCCAAATAGCCATTCTGACGCGTTTGGTGAATTACGAAGTGATGTAAATTTTTGGAAATCATAATGTGAACTATTTGGTGATTGTCGCGTATATTGACAAGATGTCACGTTTTGCACATTTTAACATGACAAAATTTCAATAGATACAAGTGCCCTTTTTGTCGATAAAAACCGGCATTCATCGAAAAAATATGATATAGCGCATCTTTTTTACAAAAAAATGTATAGATTTACCACCGCTTTCTAAAAGAGAGATGAAGGAAAAATACGAATTTGATAGCGAACATTTAATTTATGTATTGGAGACACGCACGTTTGCACAAGTTTGCAAGCGTTGTTTCAAGTTCATGCTTTGTGCTTCGGCAATTGGTTTTTCAGTGTGGTTGCTGTCGTATTTGAACTTTATTCCATCGCCTAAAGTGCTATTGCTGCAAAACAAGGGCGATAAATACATTTCCGAAATCCATCAGTTAGACTCCAAATTCTCACAAATAGAATGTTTCTTGTCCGAAGTTCAAAGCCAAGACGATAGTTGCTATCGTGTCTTGTCAAGATTGGAGCCCTTGTCAGCCGACAAGCGCAAGGCTAGTTTTGGTGGTACAAACAAGTATGCAAATCTGGAAGGCTATTACAATAGTGACTTGTTTGTGACATATAATCGAAAGGTTGACATACTTGCAAACAAGTTAAATCTTCAGGAACAGTCGTACGAATCGGTACTTCGTACTGTAAAACACGCAG
>CALCFP010000311.1 GCA_937900725.1 uncultured Bacteroidota bacterium
GTCGAGTTCGAGCGCCTTGCCAAAATCCTCCATTGCGTCCTGATAGTCTTGTTGCATCGCCTTGATTACACCACGAAGCCTGTATCCGTCAACAAAATACGGGTTAAGTTCGATAACCCGCTGAAAATCGGCATAGGCGCCCTGATAGTCGTCGAGGCGGAACTTGCAGAATCCGCGGAAATAGTACGGTTCAAGCATTTCAGGCTTTACCTGGATTATGGTGTTGAACCTGTTTATGGCGCTTGTATAATTAGACTTGTTTAGGTCGTTATAACCTTCACTCAAATAGTGGTTTATGTCGAACTGGGCGAAGGAACGCACAGCCGCAAGCATCACAATCAATAGCAGGATTCTACTTTTCATGGCACCAATCAGAACAAACCGAACGAACTAAGCATGATTATCAATATGGCCGCTGGCGCGACGTACTTGACAATTATGCGAAATACGTTGAAAAGTCGCATCTTGTTTGCGTTGCCGCTTGCCAATTCCGAATACAAATCGCCGACGCTCATGCGCCAACCGACAAATATGCACACAAGTATGCCACCTACCGGCAAAACAACGTCGGAACTCAGCATATCGAACATGTCGAACACCGTGCTGTTGAACAATTTGGCATCGCGCAACGGGCCGAACGACAATGTGCAAAGCATTCCCAAAAGCGTGATTATGGTTGTGGAGATGATGGTTGCCGACAGACGTTTAAGTTTCAGTTCCTCAGTCATATAGGCAACGCAAACCTCGAGCAGCGAGATGGCAGATGTGAGTGCGGCGAACGACAGTAGGATGAAGAACAGCATTCCCCAAAGGTAGCCTAACGGCATCGACTGGAACACCTGCGGAAGCGTTATGTACACAAGGTTTGGTCCCGATGCAGGATTGATGCCGAACGCAAACACCGATGGCAATATGGCCACGCCTGCCAGAATGGCGACCAACGTATCGGCGATCGCCACCCGTATAGATATCTGCGGAAGGCTCTCCGACTTTGATATGTACGATGCGTATGTCATAAGCGCGCCCATTCCGATGGAAAGCGAGAAGATCGACTGCCCCAAAGCGCTCAACACTCCCTTTGCCGTCAACTTGCCGAAATCAGGATAGAACAGGAACTTCAGCCCGGCTCCGGCGCCATCGAGAGTGCAAGCCCTGATGCCCATTGCCACTACAATGACAAACAATGCCGGCATCATTATCTTGGTGTACCGCTCGATGCCCTTTTTCACGCCAAGCATTATGATTGCGGCGCAAAGCAGCATAAAGCCTACCTGCCAAAGCAACGGCTTGAACGGATGCGAGACGAATTCGTTGAACAGATTGCTTATGTCGTCGGTTGTCTGCCCGTGGAATGCATCGGTTATGGCCAGCCAGACGTATTCGAGCGTCCAGCCCGAGACAGTGCCGTAGTACGACAGTATCATGGCCGCTGCAAATATCGACAGGCAGCCGAACAGGAACCAATGGGTGCCAGGCGCCAACTTCTTGAACGAGCCGAACGGGTTGCGCTGTCCACGGCGCCCAATGACAAACTCGGAAAGCATAACCGGTATTCCGATAGCCAACACAAAGAAGATATAGACAAGCAGGAATGCGCCACCGCCGTTGCTACCTGCCTCGTACGGGAATTTCCAGATATTGCCCAAGCCGACGGCCGAGCCGGCCAAAGCCATTATCGCCCCGAATTTGGAATTGAATTTATCGCGTGCCATAACAATGATTTCTGTTTCAACAAAGAAAATGAAAATCGGCGAAAAAAGTCACAAGCCGCAAGTTATTAAGTTTTTTTTGCCCAAGCCTTTTGTCCACACCAGCCATTGGGGCTGTGATGGGCAGGATACAACTGACGACAAACAAAAAGCGAGGCGACGAATGCCCCGCTTTAAATGTTTTCACAACGGAATAATCCTTATTGTGATTTGCTTCAAATTGTTTTGCCAAGATAGCAAGCAATATGATTTGCCTTTGCATACACACACTATTGTTACCAGTGTGTCAAAGTACAAATTTGAAAGCACAAATTCCATTCATCAAACCTATTTCTTATGAGGTCAGTGTGTGGCACCAGACGACGAGAAGATTTGGTAGGCAAGCTGCCATATACGATCGGCATTGGCGGTAGTGAGCACTCGCGCTAGCTGACGGTCGGCATTGTCGGTGACATATGTGCGACCATATTCCGGCAGTAATGGATTGTCCTGAAGGTCAACGCGCACATCCTTATAGCCAGTCACAACGTCGGCATCCAAAACCACAGTGGCACTTATTATGTCCCATATACACGATGTGCCTTCTGGATTCTCGTCGAAGAAAGTGCTGAAATAGCAGTTGCTAAATACCTGCCGCAGGCGCTCATCGGCAGCCTTGTTACGCATATCGTCGTATCGGTCGCGGTCGATGGTGATGGTGTTGCAGACATCAAGGCTGACAATGGTCTGCTTGGCAAATGGCGCGCGCAGACAAACAGCCATGGCTTCAGGGTCGAATATTGCATTGAATTCGGCATAAGGCGTAGTGTTGCCATCGGTGAAGTAGCATCCGCCCATATAGACAATCTCCTTTGCCAAACGTTCTATTCCCGGCTCCCTCTGCAAGGCCTTTGCGATGTTGGTGCAAGGCCCAATGGCCAAGATTACCAGTTCGTTAGGGTAGGCATGCAACATTCGTATTATGAAATCGACGGCATCATCTTGCATAGCCAACATTGAAGGCTGTTCGCCGTAATGCTCCACATAGAAGTCCTTCCAGTCGGGAACGGGGGCATACTCCGAGGCGCCGAGCCAATAGCTGTCGCGACCTGGATTGGCTGAGACTTCGTCCTTGAGTGTGCTGAGCCGACCTTCGCGCAGCGGGTACTGCGAACCAGCGATGATAGGCACATTCTGCACGCCGCATATCTCCATCTGGCGCACGCCGTAGGCCACGCCTTCCTGCGCCCAAGTGTTGCCAGTGACGGTAGTCACTCCCACCACATCGACATCAGCCGACGAGAGCATCATCATCAAGGCGATACCGTCGTCGAAACCCTCTACCATGTCGGTATCAATCAGCACTTTGGTTTTGCCACCGGATTTCTGTTCATCGTTGCTATCGCTGTCACAGCCACAAATGACGAATATGGCCAGAAGCGCAAACGCTGGAAAGAAATGAAGACTCATTTTATTAATGATAAATGATTAGCGATTAATGATTGCGAAAACAGTTTTCGTCAACACAAATTTGAAAGCAAATCACAGACGGACCATCATTAATGAATTTCAAGCGACAGTCGGGACGGCTTGCAAAATGGCTACGCGAATGATTGGCGTTTTCATTATTCAAGCCAACCAGCCTGAGCCCACACTACAAAACAAGAAAAGCCCCACGTCTTTCGACGAAGGGCTTCACATATGTAATGTATAACTATTAAGCCAAAGAATTGACGTAAGTAGCCAAACCTGACTTGAGGTTAGCGGCCTTGTTCTTGTGGATGATATTGTTCTTTGCAAGCTTGTCAAGCATAGCGCTTACCTTTGGAAGCATTGCTTGAGCGTCAGCCTTAACGGTAGTAGCACGCAAATCACGGACAGCGTTACGAGCTGTTTTTGCATAATATCTGTTATGTTCGTTGCGAGTTTCTGTTTCGCGAATTCTCTTCTCTGATGACTTATGATTTGCCATAATGTTTTAATATTTTAAAATCTTGTAGTCGGTAGGGGATTCGAACCCCTATGGCAAGAATGAAAATCTTGAATCCTAACCCTTAGATGAACCGACCAAAAAAACATAAGAACGTTGCTAATATCCTTTTGAATTTTAGCGGTGCAAACATACTACTATTTTTTGAAATCCTAACCAATGACGCAAAAAAAACTTCTTTTTATTAAAAATACTTTCGTCAGCACTGAAAACCAGGACGTTTTGCACTGGAATCACAAGGCCAGCAATGCCAAGCCAGGTTGAATTAGCAATCAATCAATATCGACATTAATTCATATCAATGCATTTCTACACTATTTATTAATACATTTGCAAAAACAAATAGTAAGGAAATGGCATTTATCAAATT
Source organism: uncultured Bacteroidota bacterium (assembly GCA_937900725.1). Taxonomy (GTDB): domain Bacteria; phylum Bacteroidota; class Bacteroidia; order Bacteroidales; family SZUA-534; genus RUG13583. The sequence continues at coordinate 4,049 of CALCFP010000311.1, forward strand.
ACCAGGACACCGTCAGTACGACTACAAGCCAATGTTCTACAACGAGCAGGCCGACAAGCGTCATGAACGCCAGAAGAAAATTGAACGAGAATACCGTTGTTCGCAAGGCGAGCAAATTGACGAAGCGCCGAACTTCATTCATTTTGCTCGCAAGGAGCGTCAAAAGTCGAACAAAAGGATTTTCATCATATTCATTCTACTGGTTGCCCTTTACTATTTCCTTCAACAACGTTTTTTGAGTTAATATGTCCGACATTATAAACCTGCTTCCCGCCCACGTTGCCAACCAGATTGCGGCTGGCGAAGTCATCCAGCGCCCTGCTTCCGTTGTCAAGGAATTGGTGGAAAACGCCATTGACGCTGGTGCTTCTACCGTACGCGTCCTGCTCACCGATGCGGGCAGAACATGCATTCAGGTAATCGACGATGGAAAGGGAATGAACGAAACGGATGCCCGCATGGCCTTTGAACGTCATGCCACCTCCAAGATTACCCAAGCCTCGGATCTATTTTCGTTGACAACGTTTGGATTCCGAGGAGAGGCCCTTCCATCCATTGCTGCCGTTGCGCAGGTCGAGCTACGCACCAGGACAGAAGAAGACGAATTGGGAACAGTCATCCACTTAGAGAGTTCAAAGATTGTACGTCAAGAAGTAGAGATGTGTCCAAAGGGATGCAACTTTCAGGTCAAAAACTTATTTTTCAACGTTCCGGCTCGCCGCAAATTTCTCAAATCCGACCAAACAGAACTAAGCAACATAATCACCGAAGTCGAGCG
>CALCFP010000312.1 GCA_937900725.1 uncultured Bacteroidota bacterium
CCAATGGCTTCACGTGTAGCCAACGAGATAGCACTGAAATACGACCCACGCAACCACGTACTCAACTATTGCATGTCGAGCAACGTATCGGGAGTGATTGGTTCAGCAGTCGCCGCAGGCATCCTGATTTCATTCCTCGGCTAACATTTCAGACTCAATAACGCAAAAGCCGTCCGTAAATGGGCGGCTTTTTTTTGTGAATATGCCTGTAATAGCCGTCAATTATACGACATTTAGCCGTTTTTCGGCGCATAATAGTTCTATAAATAAAACAGTTGCCGCATATCATAAATATTTTATTGCAAAGATTGTTGCAGATAATGAAAAAATATGAATATTTGAACCCGTTAGCAACAACAACAAGTATTAACAACAACTAACAAAAAAACAGCATATTATCTATGGCAAGCAGTAACAAACCACGCGTCATAAAAGACTATGACAAGATTAGCGACGAGATGAAAGAGCAAGTAAAGGCCCTTTATCCCGACGGATTCAACGCATACCTGATATCGTTCACAAATAAAGATGGCATGCTTTGCAGCGGATTGCCATTTGAGACAGAAGACCGTATGTATCTGCTCCGTATCAACAACGAGGATACCGGCAAAATTGACGATGACGACTTTTTCGATGACGGCGACAAGGATGGAGAATTCGGCGACAACGTCGATTTCAGCAGCATTCCTGAGGATGCAGAACCTGAAGATGAAGACGCATCGTCAATGAACGATTCATTCTAATCGATAACGACATTTTTACATTCGATAAAAAAGGCATCGCATTACGATGCCTTTTTTTTTACTTTTGCTAAAGTAGAACTAAAAATTACCTTACAATGGAAAATAAGGATTTCATAGTCAAGACTTTGGGCAAGGGCAACGTTGAATCGCCGCTTGTACAATCATCATCAAAGACATCGTACGACTTTATTTCGGACAGCGACCGCATCTTGTACGATAACACACTCAAATATTTTGAAGAATGCAAGAAGAACAACACGGAACCGCTTACTGTAGAAAAAGCAGGCCCCCGCGAAAAACTATTCTTCGAACCTGCCAAGACAAAAGTTGGCATTGTTACTTGCGGCGGTCTTTGCCCTGGTTTGAACAATGTAATACGCAGTTTAGTCAACCACCTCTACTACCGCTACAATGTCAAACGGATTGTGGGATTCAAGTACGGCTACGAAGGACTTGTGCCAAAATACAATCACGAATTTGTAGAGTTAACTCCGCAACTTGTTGACTACATACACCAGTCGGGTGGCACAATTCTTGGTTCGTCACGCGGAAATCAAGACGTAGGCCAGATTGTGGACACACTCGAAATAATGAACATCAACATACTGTTCTGCATTGGCGGCGACGGCACGCTGCGTGGTGCACACGCCATACAGGAAGAAGTTGAACGTCGCGGGTTACGCATATCCATTGCTGGCATACCTAAAACCATAGACAACGACATTAGTTTCATTGAACGCTCATTCGGATTCGAAACAGCGTTTTCTGTTGCCAACGACATAATAAATTCAGCGCACAACGAGGCAAAAGGCGCATACAACGGCATTGCGCTTCTTAAACTTATGGGCCGCGATTCTGGCTTTATTGCAGCCAACGCAGCTCTTTCGACTCAAGAAGTGAACTTCGTGCTTGTGCCCGAAATGAATTTTGACCTTTATGGTCCATATGGATTCCTAAAATGCCTGCGCAAACGCCTTGAGGCAAAGCATCACGCATTGGTTGTCGTTGCCGAGGGCGCAGGACAGAATTTCTTCGACCAAAAGAAAATTGAAAAAGATGCATCGGGAAACATCAAGAAAGAAGACATCGGTCTTTTCCTGAAAGAGAAGATTACGGAAGAATTTACGGCAAAAGACGTCCCGTTCACACTGCGCTACATCGACCCAAGTTACATAATCCGCAGCGCCCCTGCCAACGCAAACGACAGCAAATTCTGCAACATATTGGCACAAAATGCGGTTCA
>CALCFP010000313.1 GCA_937900725.1 uncultured Bacteroidota bacterium
TGGTGAATACGGACAACCGCTTTACGGCGAATGTGCTTTACCGCTTGGGATTCGCATGGCCGTTTGTGGATAAGACGTACTTGGACAAGATTATCAAGTCGCTTGACGATTTGGGATTCTTCTGGGTGGAATAGCGAAAAATCTGCCTGCACTGTTTCCGTCGGGATTCGATGCAGGTAGATAGAATAAAATATATTTGCATAATGAATCAGGGAGAAATCCCGCAACAGAACATATATGACAATTACTCACAAAAAAGACGGCGACAAACTCACAATCGCCATTTCAGGCCGATTGGATTCCACCACAAGTGGCGAATTCACTGATTTTCTTGACCACAATTTCACTCCCGACATCCAGGACCTTACACTCGATTTTGCTGGAGTGGATTTCATCTCGTCAAAAGGGCTCCGAGTGTTGGTTAGTCTCTATAAAAGCCTAAATGGCAAACAGTTGAGAATCATAAACGCAAACACGTCAGTTAAAGAAGTGTTCCGTCTTTCAGCGCTCTTAACCATTTTCAACATAAAGTGATTGCCTACACTGCCGACATATCAGCATTGGAAAACGATGTGGTTTTCAGCAAAATGTACACTTTAGCGAACACCGGGCGCAGGCAAAAAATCGACAGAATGCGTTTTGGCAAAGACAAGCGTCTGTCGCTTGGTGTGGAGATGCTTCTCATGCACGCCTGTCACGATTTCGGCATCGACTATGCGAATCAGCAGATTGACTACGACAGCCATGAAAAACCTTTTTTTGCTGATAGCAAGATACATTTCAACCTGTCGCATTCCGAGCAACGGGTTATGTGCGTAATGGCAAGCAACCCAGTGGGATGCGATGTGGAAAAAATCACTGATATCGACCTCGACATTGCTCGCAGGTACTTTTTCAGAAAGGAATTCGAGGCTATTGAGAAGTGTCGGACGCAAGTTGAGAAAAACGACATGTTCTTCAGGCTTTGGACTCTCAAGGAAAGTTTCATGAAATGCACAGGACTTGGTTTTTACCTGCCACTCAACGAGTTCGAAGTGTCAATCAAAGACAGTGGGCCAACTGTCAGGCAGAATGTCGATGATTCGACTTATGAATTTTCAGAATGGAATGCCGACGACGGATACAAATACGCTGTCTGCATGAAAAAACAGAATTGCAATGAAGAAACTGAATGGAAAAAAATCCGACTTGACGGACAGACTGTTCTTTGAAAATATGGTGAACGCAAACAAGGTGCTGTCATTTGCCTTGATGTTGCTCGGCTTGACCTTTGTGGGAATCGCCTTTGCCGACAACTTTGACTTCTTCGACGTCGGAAATCTATTCATACGTGCCATAATCCTGTGCTCGGGACTAGTCGATATTTCAGTCTATATCATTGTCCGTCTGCAACATTACGACAGATATTGGCACAAAATGGGCATCATCTACAGCACGCTGATATCGAGCACTGTGGTATTCTTCTATTTCCCGCTGAACGCGACATTCATCTTCTACGGCCCGATACTGATGAGCGCAATGTACTACAGCCAGGTGCAGATACGCAAGACTTCATTTTTAAGTTGGGTGCTCTATTCTCTGGCACTGTGGGCAAACGTGGTGCTTGAGGCGAAAAGCGAGGCAATGCAGGCATGGCACGCCTGGGTGAAGGTCGAAATCTGGAAATATCCTATGGAAGTGCTCTCATACCGATACATCATCCACTCAATAGAATTCTTCATTACTGCGCTCATTTGCAACGGGATAGCCAAAAGAGGAAAAAACCTTGTGCTTAAGCAGTCGCAGATAACCGCAGAAGTGACTGCCATGGAAGCCGACCTGAAAATAGCCTCCAACATTCAACTGGAATCGCTTCCGGCACAATCATACAGCACCAGTGACGGGAAAATCCGCATCAATGCACTGATTCGCCCCGCAAAAATGGTGGGTGGCGACTTTTACGACTATTTCATTTGCGGACAGGACATCGTGTTCCTCGTGGCCGACGTGTCGGACAAAGGCCTGCCGTCTGCCATGTTCATGATGAAGGCAAAAAACACCATCCGTTCGGCTGTGCTCAACGGCGAAAGCCTTGAAAAATCCATCGCCACGGCCAACAACACGCTTTGCCGGAACAACGACGAGAATACATTCGTAACCCTTTGGATTGCAAGCATCAACAAGACGACTGGCATAGGCACATACATCAATGCCGGGCACGTCAATCCATTGTTGCGCCACGCTGACGGCACCGTAACGAAAATAGAGAACACGCCAAACGTCATGCTTGGAGTGTTTGCCGATGCCCAATTCCAGCCACATGCCATACAGATTGAGCAGAACGACACGCTGTTCGTCTTTTCCGACGGCTTGACAGATGCCGAAAACGACTGCAATGATTTTCTGGGCAACGAACGGTTGATGCAATATGTGCAAAGCCTGCCACCCGACACCGATAACTTCTGCAACGCATTGATTGACAGAATCGACGAGTTCGCATCGAAACAGAATCAGTTTGACGACATGACGCTACTGACCGTCTGCATCAAAAATTGCAAGACATCAGCACAAAATCAGTTGTACCTTGACGCCAATTACGAATCGGTGGAGAAAATGATAGACATTGCCAACAGCATGCTTGCCGAATGTGGTTGCCCCGACGATGTGAGGCGAAACATCGACACCGCCTTGGACGAAATCGGCGCCAACATCTGCGACTATGCCTATCCCGACGGAAACGGCAAGTTCACCGCCGACATTTCCGTAGCAAGGAACACATTCGGCATAACCATCTGCGACAAAGGTCCCAGATTCAATCCATTGGAACATATTTCCAAAGTGCAGGCCAACAGTTTGTCGACTGACGGCTTGGGGATAATGCTAGTCAAGAAACTTATGGACACTATGGAATACTCCTGGCAAGACAATGAAAACAGGCTACGGCTGACCAAGTCTTGGCAGATAGCGGACTAGATGATTAGGCGAATGCAAGTTGTCAAGGACTTCATCATATGTCAGAAAACACGTCATCTGATACACAGCAGAAATCAACAAATTTAGATGGGATACGACAAATTAGGTTTGGCGAGATATTGATGGAGCAGTTTGAATTCGTGAGTTTTTAAGCCATTATTTGGAATATTGCAGACAAAATAGCATCTATAATTTCAATAATGTTAATGCATTTGAAATAATAGATAACGGTACAAGTTTTACAATTAAGCCGATTACTAAATAATGAAATTTCAAACAAATCTTTTTAAATCATCTGTCAGATGCATATCTTTTGATATGATTGTTTATCTTTCAATTTGATTTGTATATCTATTTCCTAATCCTTGTATTGAACTTGATTTTGAATGGGTATTCAATATTAAAAACCATCTATTATGAAACGAAAAATCTTAACTACAGCATTGGCCTTGATGGCGCTAACATTCACATTCAACTCATGCAAGGAGGACGACGATGAATTCGCATTCCCTTATGAATCTGTAAATCTATCAGGAGATATGGTGGTTTATTCGTTGGACGATTTGCGTATTAGTACTTTCTGCTCTACAAATGAATCTGATTATGAAGTAAATATATTTGTTGGTACGGACCCTTCTGTTGACAGCACTTTTTCCAGACGGATAGAGAATATGTTACCATATAGGAAATACTATTGGTATGCCCAAGTCACGACAAACAATGGCAATGATTGTGCAGTAAGCGAGATGCATGCCATATATTATTTACCGGCACCAAACATA
>CALCFP010000314.1 GCA_937900725.1 uncultured Bacteroidota bacterium
GTCCAAGAAGAAATGCTTTTTGCATGTTTTGCAGCATCACTCACATATTCAAAAGAAGATAAGATTGTCGATATTTCAAAGAAAAAATATAAAACAGTTGCAAAGGTTGATGAAGCAGCTACTGCTCTTAAGCAAATAGCAAAATCTGGTCGCAAAATCCTTTTTGTTGCAACCAAGAAACAAGCAAAAGACATACTTGCCGAACAAGTTAAAAAAATCAACATGCCATACGTATCAGAGCGCTGGTCAGGTGGTATGCTGACAAACTTCCCCACTGTTCGCAAGGCAGTCAAGAAAATGGGCACATTTGACAAGATGGAGCAAGACGGTACCTTGGCACATTTGTCAAAACGTGAAAGACTGCAAGTTGACCGTCAACGCAGCAAACTGAACAAGACACTGGGCAGCATAGCTGACCTTACCCGTCTGCCAGCAGCTTTGTTCGTGATCGACGTTCAAAAAGAAAAAATCGCCGTAGCAGAGGCTCATCGCCTGCAGATACCTGTATTTGCTATGGTTGACACAAACTCAGATCCTAACATTGTAGACTACGCTATTCCTTGCAACGACGATGCTGCAAAGGCAATTTCATTGGTTCTCGGCGCTGTTTGCGACGCTATTCAGGAAGGCTTGTCAGAGCGCAAGGCTGAAAAGGACAAAGAGCCTGCTGAAGAAGAGCAAAAGCCAGCAAAAGGCGGCAAGAAATCAGCCGCTAAGAAAGCCGCTGAAGTAGAGGAAGAAGTAGAAAACGAAGAAACCGAGGAATCGGCTGAATAATTAAAAAAACAAATACAATTATGTCAATATCAGCATCTGACGTAGCAAAATTGCGCAAGACCACTGGTGCAGGAATGATGGACTGCAAAAAAGCCCTAACTGAGGCTAACGGCGATTTCGACCGTGCAATCCAGATCATCCGCGAGAAAGGCCAGGCCGTTGCCAACAAGCGCGCTGACCGCGAGGCTTCTGAAGGCAATGTAATCGCCAAAGTTTCTGGCGACGGCAAGTTCGGCGCTCTTATTGCTCTTAACTGCGAAACTGACTTCGTTGCAAAGAACGAAGACTTCGTTAAACTTGCTCACGAGATTTGTGAACTGGCATTGGACAAAAAACCTGCCGACCTTGCATCTCTCAAAGCATTGCCATTCAAAAACGGGAAAGACGTTGAAGGCATCATCACCGAACAAGTCGGCATCATTGGCGAAAAACTCGAACTTGCCTGCTATGAATCACTTTCTGGCGAGGCAGTCAGCGCTTACATCCATATGGGCAACAAACTTGCTTCTTTGGTAGCCTTTAACAAGGCTGGCATCGACGCACAGGTTTACAAAGACGTTGCAATGCAAGTTGCAGCAATGAACCCTGTATCATTGAGCAAAGACGATGTTCCTGCTTCGGTAATCGAGAACGAGATGACTGTCGCTATCGAAAAAACCAAAGAAGAGCAAGTTGAGAAAGCAGTTGAAGTGGCTTTGAAGAAGGCTGGCATCAACCCTGCCCACGTCGACTCTGACGACCATATCGAGTCAAATATGGCAAAAGGCTGGATTACTCCTGAGCAGGCTCAACAAGCCCGCGACATCAAGGCAAAAGTGTCTGTCGAAGCAGCCGCAAACCTTAAGGAGCAAATGATCCAGAGCATCGCCCAAGGCCGCTTGAACAAGTTCTTCAAGGAAAGCACCCTGCTGAACCAGGCATTTGTAAAAGACGCTAAAATAAGCGTTGCACAAATGATGGACGCAGCCTCAAAGGGTCTGACCTGCACAGGTTTCAAGCGTCACGCTTTGAAAGACTAACTATCAAATTTCTTTCAATACCAAAAGAGGATGCCAATCGGCATCCTCGTTTTGTTTATAATGATTTGCGTATAAATCTTTTGCGACGTTCTTCTATAATGGATCGGTAAGTCCGTTTGGTCTTTTCGTCGGGAAGGAACGAGTGTGCTATGAGTTCATCAACTTTGGTGGGGAAATTCATAAATGGATTAAGAATGTGGGCGATTCGTTTTTCACTTATGCCGATAAGTTGTCCAAATCGCTCAAAGTCAAGTTTGCACGGATGTCCTGTAGCAACGTATTGATCGCTAGGTTCTATGTTCGGCGAGAGACCGTCTTTTAATGCGAAGTCATCTCCTTTGATGTGTAATGCGGTATTGATGAGGTCGTAAGCAGGAGCCAAGGTTACATCCCCGTTTCTGCGAATGATGGAGAAATTTTTCAGATGTGCGTCTCCATTGCCGATAAGGTAGTTGAATACTACGAGCCGTAGGAATTTTTCAAGTATGACAGCTTTTGCGGGAATGTTCTTTCTGATGGCGAGTGCTATTTCTTCATAAGAGGCGGTTTATTTATATTCAGGTCCCCCATTATTAGTTGATTTTCCCACTAATGAAGCAAAATCTTCCATATCTATTTTCTTGCCATGTTTCATTTTTTAAATAACCGTTTTTTGATGAATTAATGACATTGTGAGTTTCTATTGGATTTATATCAACAGTGT
>CALCFP010000315.1 GCA_937900725.1 uncultured Bacteroidota bacterium
AGTGGGCGACATTTCAGATGAGTTTGATGAGGAAGAAACGAATTTTTCCCGCATCGATACTGATACTTATATTTTCAAGGGCAAGGTTTTGTTGTCCGACTTGTGTGACGAGTTAAATCTTGAATCGGATTATTTTGCTGAGGTGCAAGGTGAATCTGAGTCGTTGGCTGGCCTCATTCTTGAAATGAAGGGCGAACTTCCGCGCAAAAACGAGAAGTTCGAGTGTCGCGGGGTCGGTTTCGAAGTCATGGATGTCGACCGCAGGCGTATAACGTCGGTCAAGGTACACCGCAACGCAATCGCCGACAAGGAGTCGGAGGAATGATACCATATTCTATTTTTTTGAAAGCGGACTTATGGTTACTTTTGCATCATATCATTTGCCGAAAAAGATGACGCGAGTATTATTTGTCTTTACACTGGCCGTACTGCTGACAAGTTGTGGCGGTAATGACTACGTGCCAAAGCCACGCGGTTATTACCGCATTGATTTGCCTGAGCATGAATATCAGACTGTGGATTGCAAATTGCCATATTGCTTCGAATATCCGACTTATGCCGCATTCTGCCTACGAAACAGCAGGCTCTCACGATGTTGAGTTATTGGAGCGATGTCGATTTTAAGTCTCTTAACGCAAAAGTGTATTTGAGCTACAAACCGTTAGACCACAATCTTGACCGTTTTGTGGCCGATGCGCACAACTTCGTGTACAAGCATACCATCAAGGCCGATGCTATCAGCGAGACGCCATACAGCAACACAGAGAAAAATGTTTACGGGCTTCTGTACGAAATAAGCGGAGATGCTGCATCCAATGTCCAGTTTTATCTTACTGACAGTACGCGCAATTTCGTCCGTGGCGCATTGTATTTCAACGCCGTGCCTAACAAGGATTCGCTCGCGCCTGTGCTCGAATTCATCAATGAGGATATAAAGCATTTGGTTGAATCGTTTAGCTGGAATTGATATGCCGTTGCTTTTCTGCAAGCCGATAGGAGCCTCGCAATTGGGCGTTTGGCAAAAGAGTGAAACGGTTGCCGAACTGCTTGCCATGTTGTCGCTCTGCGATTTTGAAAAAGATGAGTACAACCTCATCGCAAACGACCGCCGTCGCACCGAATGGCTTGCCACACGTTTGCTCCTAAATAGGATGCTCGGTGTTCATTCCATGATACATCATAATGAAAGCGGGAAACCTTATCTTCAGGAAAACAAGTCTTTCATATCAATATCGCATTCGCCAAACATGGTGGCAGTGATGGTGTCTGATGCCAATGTGGGCATCGATATCGAACAGATTCGCCCACGTGTGACAAAAGTCAGGAGCAAGTTTCTTACGGGCAATGAATTGGACTGGTGTGTAACCGACGAACAGCACACTTTAGTGTGGACTGTCAAGGAAGCGGCATATAAACTTGTTGACGACACCTTGCTTCACGATGAGGTTGAGGTGGATGAATCACAAATGCTGACTGATGACTTGACGTTTGACATCGATATCAGAAGAAACGGCTACGGGAAAATGATTTGCCACTCGATGCGTATAGGTGACAATATTTTGAGTTATCTTGCCAAAAATTGTTGATATGCTGTTGAGTCAATTACAGAGTTTGCGCCAAAGCGGAAAAAAGATGTTTGCCTTGCTTGTCGATCCTGATAGGCATACAGGCGATTCGTTGGCCAGAATGGCTGAGCAATTTGATGGCCCGTCAGGTCCAGATATTGTGCTTGTGGGTGGCAGCTTGTTGTTCAGCAGCATTGATGATGCAGTGTCGATAATCAGGCAGCATACAAGCAAGCCGGTTTTCCTTTTCCCTGGCAATATGATGCAGATATCCGAAAAGGCCGATGGCATATTGCTGTTGTCACTCATATCGGGGCGTAATCCTGATTTGCTTATTGGTCAGCACGTGTTGGCGGCTCCACGCTTGGCAAAGTCCGGTCTGGAGATTCTGCCGACAGGCTATATGCTGATAGGTGAGGAGAACTACACTTCGGTCAGGTATATGAGTAATACCATGCCTATTCCGTACAACAAGGCCGACATTGCCGTTGCTACTGCTTTGGCAGGGCAGATGCTGGGCTTGAAGGCCGTTTATCTTGAAGGCGGCAGCGGTGCGGTAAAACCTGTAAGCGCAGAGATGGTGAAAGCCGTGCGTTCGGCAATTGACATTCCAATTATTGTTGGTGGCGGTTTGCGTACGGAAAACGATGTAACGACAGCCTTAAAAGCCGGAGCCGATGTAGTTGTCGTAGGTACATCGGTTGAAGACAATAGTTTGACAATGGAGCAGATAGCATCCGTTGTAAGGCAATTCTAAAACAACTCCCTTATTTCCGATTTCAGGTAGTTGATGGCCTTGGTTGTAGGGTCGAGGTCGCGGTCGAGAAGTTTCTCGAGAATCAACTTGCACAATTGTAGCGAATTGCCGTCTGGCTTTGTCTGCAAGGCTGTCTGGTTGATGAATTTAATGCAGTCTTCCTTGGCCATGCGAACCATTTCCCATGCCTTGTCGCTTATATACAACTGATGAGCCATATTGTGCTCAAATTCTGTCCTTATTGTTTTCAGCAAGATGCTTTGCAAATCCTTGTTCGTCATGTCCTGGCGTTGCAGGCGCATAATGAGCGATTGTGGCGAGATGCGTTCCATAAGCAGAACCATGCGCTCGTATGCCTGCAATCTGACTGGCGTAATGAATTTCTGGTTGTTGATGACCATCTCGGCTTTTAGCCTGTGTCTTTCGTTGCTGAGCAGTTTGTATAAGACCAGATATGTCGCCAAAAAGACGAACAATGCCGGTAACGTGTATTTTAAGATTTCTGCAATCATTGCTGTTTTGTTTTATCTTGACAAAAATAAGAATATCAGTGAAAGGAACGATGTTTGCTTGGATAATTGTGTAGAAAAACGAAAAAAACGAGATGAAAAAATACAGAATTTTTCTTTTTGTTAGTAAAATTTAAGAGTCTGATTATTAATATAATGTATTTATTTTAATCTGCTTTTACAAATCAATCCAAACGGTTTTCAAATCTTTGTAAAAACGGCATTTCAGGGCGGTGAATTTCAGTATGCAGTAGTCGGGGTCGGTTTTGCCTCCTTTATAGAACATTTGGTCGCCACGGCGCCAAATCTCGTCCTTTATGCCTTGCTCCGTCAGCACTTGCATTGAACCAACCAGCATGACTCCAACGTAACTGAAAAGTCCGCGTTTGTAGAAATAGATGCACGCTTTCCCGTTCGCGTTGTATTGCGCGACTCTCATTGATGATGTGTTTGTCGTAAAGTAGAAGTCGTTGCCGTCGATTTTCCGTGGCGAAAGCATTGCCTTGGTGTTCGGAAAGCCTTCACCATCGACAGATGAAACGATGGCGGTTTTCCGTTTTTTGATGAATTCAAAGACTTGTTCCCTAGTCATACAATCTTCGTATTTGCTAATAGTTTCAAAATTATGCCTTTTTTCAAAAATATCATTTTCGGTCTAATGGTCAAATTTGGTGATAAATTATTGAAAAAAATCACTAATGGTCAAATTTGGTGATAAAAGCAAACCGCCACAACCCTGTGATGACGGTCATCACAGGGTTGTGGCGGTTTGCGCAAAGTATTCATCAATGAAATGTTCTCTATTTTTTTTCGACAATCCATTATGAACACGTAGCTTAGTCTTTAGGTCCGTAAATAAAGCCTCTATTCCGTTGTTGTGTTCGGAATGCCTAATTCTATATGGTCATACCAAACCCACAAATTATTCATATTTCGGTATAGACTAAGATATGCACTTCGTAGACGCTTATGTAGATAATGTGTATGACCTTTATCGTCAGGTGCACTACGTTCATTCAAGTAGTCATTGTATTTCTCGTGCCACATATCAAAAGCTCCAATGAACGATTCCTTGTCTGTACGAAACATAAATTTGCACAAGTCCAACAATTCTCTACCGGCCTCACTTTCAGGATGTTTTGTTAGTTTCAATCTAACAAACTTTACTTGATGGAGCTGGCAGTACTGAACAGGATACCGACCTAATGCCTTGATAAGACCGCGCAAACCATCGCAAACCACACCTTTGATTTCAAAGCCACTGTCTTCCAAATATTTGACTCTTTCCAGATAATCTGCTATCCGTTCATTACGGTAGATGAATTTTCTCCAAAGTACGTTTTTTCGGTGTGCATCCTTAATTGTCACAACTCCAAAATTATGTCCCCAATATGTAGTATCCATCAAGATAACAACCTCACACGGCATCATTTTCAATGAAAACGGTCGGTGTTTTTTCAGTTTGCGTTGAATAGTACTGATTGAGACAAGATGCCGTTCCGCCAACTGCGTCAATGTTTGTTTCCCCTCTAAATACTCTACATATATTTTATTGACGTCGACACGGTGTTTATCGGTGAATCGGCGACCGCAATCGCGGCATCGGTAACGTTGCTGTCCATTACTAAAACCATCTTTTACAATCTTTTTTGAATCACAGAAAAAGCATTTTTTTTGCATAACTAGAATTAATTATGCAATAATATGTATTTCAAAATATTACACGATTTCTATCACCAAATTTGACCATTAAGCCTCATTTTTCAATTGTAATTTTAGGGATTGATTTGAATATCAGGTCGATAATCAATTCTATAATCCGTCAGTTGGCCGGTTTGATGCAATAAAAAAACCTTCAAGATGTCGTCTTGAAGGCTTTTTGAATATCATAAAGGATGCTTTTATGCAAGCAACCTGTTTTTCAGTATGGTATAGTCGGCTGCTATAGGCAACGACTGTTTTGTTCCTTCGGCAAACTTCTGCAGGCGTGCAGGAATTTCCACCCGGTTGCCGGTGTATTTCTCCACCGTGTCGATGAATTTTGCAGGGTGCGCTGTCTCAAGGAACAGGCCGAATTCGCCGGCTTTAAGGTCGTCGCGAAGTGCGGCATAGCCAACGGCACCGTGTGGGTCAAGTTCGTATTTGCTCTCTTTCAACACCGAAGCCATTGTTGCGCCAATCTGCTCGTTGGTGTAGCTGAAACTACTTATTTCAGCGCGCATTTTTTCGACAGAGCCTTCAAACAGTTCCAATACGCGGGCGAAATTGCTTGGGTCGCCTACGTCCATTGCGTTTGCGATGGTGGCTTTCGACTTTTGCGGCTTGTATATTCCAGATTCAAGATAGTCCTCAAATACGCGGTTTGCGTTGATGGCGGCAATGAATCGTTTTACAGGCATTCCCATTTTCCAGGCAACCAGACCTGCGGTTATGTCGCCAAAGTTGCCGCTTGGAACAGAGACCACTACGTCTTTCCAACGTTCCTGCGAGATTTGCGACAGCGCATAGGCGTAGTAAACGCTTTGAGGCAGGAATCGTGCCAGGTTGATTGAGTTGGCCGACGTGAGAATGCGTTTCTCGTTCAGTTCCTTGTCCATAAAGCATTCTTTTACCATTCGTTGGCAGTCGTCGAATACGCCGCTAACCTCGTATGCAGTGACATTCTGGCCAAGCGTGGTGAATTGCAGTTCCTGCAATTTGCTGACCAGTCCGGCAGGGTACAGAATGTGCACCTTTACGCCCTGAACGCCAAGAAATCCGTTGGCTACTGCACTTCCGGTGTCGCCTGATGTGGCAGCCAAGACGTTGATTTCATTCTTGCCAAAATCGGCAAAGTACGACATTACGCGAGCCAGAAAGCGTGCGCCTACGTCCTTGAATGCCAAGGTTGGGCCGTGGAACAGTTCAAGTGAACTGATGTTGTCGGTCACTTTTACTACTGGTACAGGAAAGTTGAACGCGTCGTCAACCATTTTGCGGAAAGTGTCTTCCGGAATATCGGGGCAGAAGTACGGACGAAGCATTTCGAATCCTATTTCGCCCATTGACTTGCCTGCAATATTGTTCCAGAACGATTTCGGCAACACGGGAATCGATTCGGGCATATACAGTCCCTTGTCGGATGCCAGGCCCTTCAGAACTGCCGTTTTCAGGTCGGCAGTGTGGTTCTTGTTGTTTGTGCTATAGAATTTCATTTTTCTTCTAAGGTGTTAAATCCTAAATTCCAATGTCCGTGTTATGCGTTTGCCAGTCGCATCATATCGGCAAATACGCCTGATGCCGTAACGCCAGGTCCTGCGCCAGCGCCTTTGATGACCAATGGTTGGTCGTGGTAGCGACGGGTGTAGAGCAGAATGATGTTGTCCATTCCGTCGAGGTTGTAAGCCGGGTGTGCCGAGTCGACGCTTTGCAGGCCAGTTACAGCCTTGCCGTTGTCAAATTCGGCAACGTAGCGCAGTTTCTTGCCTTCGGCGGCAGTCTTTGCACGCAAATCTTCAATCTTGGCATCGTTCTTTTTCAAGTTGGCCAGCAGTTGGTCGAAGTTTTCAGCCTTGAGTTCGTTTTCAGGAATGATGTCGTTCTTCAGAACGTCGTCAAGTTCAAGCATGTTGCCGCCTACACGCGCAAGGATGAGAATCTTGCGGCGAACGTCAAGCCCGCTCAGGTCGATGGCTGGATCAGGTTCGGTGAGGCCTTTTTCGCGTGCCTGAATGACGGCTTGCGAGAATGGTATGTCATTGCTGATGGTGTTGAATATGTAGTTGAGGCTGCCAGAAAGCACGGCCTGTATTTTCAGAATCTTGTCGCCTGAAGCAACCAGGTCTTCAATGGTTTTCAGCACAGGAAGTCCTGCGGCGACGTTGGTCTCGTGCAGGAATTTCACTCCGTAAGCCTTCACTTCTTTGCGGAAGTTGAGGAATGTCTCGAGTGGCGATGATGCCATAATCTTGTTTGATGCCACAATAGGAATGCTCAGTTGGGCGATTGTGCTGTACATTTTTGGCAGTTCGTACGAAGCCGTATTGTCGATGAAGATGCTGTTTCGCAGATTGAGTTTCTTTATCTCTTCAACGTATGCCTGCAAGTCGGCTTTTGTCTCGCTGTTGGCAAGTTGGTCGCGCCAGTTGTCAAGGCAGATGCCTTTGCGGTTGAAAATCATCTTCTTCGAGTTCGATATTCCAACAACTCGAATGTCGATGCCGTATTCGTTTTTCAGAAAATCAGATTGTTCGTGCAGTTGCTCTATCATAGTTCCGCCTACTGTTCCTACGCCAACCATAAACAGGTGTACGCGGCGGTATTTCGACAGGAAGAATCCGTCGTGCAGTGCGTTAAGAGCCTTGGCAACTTCCTTTTCCTTTATTACTATTGATATGTTGCGTTCAGTTGCACCTTGCGCAATGGCGCGGATGTTGATTCCGTTCTCGCCGAGCAGGCGGAAGGCCTTGCCTGCAATGCCAACCTGTTCGCGCAAGCTTTCCATTGTCACATCACGCACGTCTAAACCATCAATGGTAACAGAACCACTTGTTACATCATAGAAGCGAGGCAAAAGACTTGCTACAGTAGATTTACCAGCACCAGAAGGACCAACAAAGGCAATCATTTGTCCTGGTTTTGTTTTGAAGCTAAAGTTTCTCAGTACAATCTCATCAGAATTATAGGCAAAAGTAACATCTTTAAATTCGACATTTCCCTTTACTGCCGGCATTGGTAATGCATTAGGACGGTTAACAATCTCTTCAGACATATCCAATACATCAAATACACGTTGTGCAGCAGCTAAAGCCTTTTGAATACTACCCGAAACCTTGCTAAGACGTTTAATAGGATTAGTACTATTAACAGCGTAGGTTAAAAAGGCAACCAAAGAACCTGCGGTA
>CALCFP010000316.1 GCA_937900725.1 uncultured Bacteroidota bacterium
CAATCTGATATAGTTGATTGCATAATTATTGTCGCCGTTTTCATACGTAACCTCCACCGTGTAAGGCTCCTTGTTACTTGTAATGTTGAAGCACAATCCACTATCATCATCCTTGAAACTGTAGCCAAAAACCTGTGCAGTCAAAAGGCTACATAGCAAAACGAATAAAATTTTTCTCATAACAATTATTTTTAAATGGTTGTTAAATAATATTTAATTGAAATTCAAATTTTAACATATTTGAGATTTTACAAACCACAATATATAAAAAAAGCGTGAAACTCAACTGTCTCCCGCTCTTTGAAGGTATTTGGCGTAACCTGTGACACACGAAATAAGTCAAGCACACGCTAAAGCGTGGCATTGAAACTTATTCTTTCGCGTCAATAAAATCGCCAAATTTTTTCAAAGAGAAAGAAAAAGCCTAATGCTTTAATATGTTGTATGTTTAGTATTTACTGTTCTATAGGCAAATGTTGTTTTTGTTCATAATCAACAAATGTAGCGATTTAATCAGGAATTAGCAATCAGTTTTTTTTAGTTTTAAGTTGAAAAGGGATAAGTGTATTGTAAGGTTGAGAAGTATCTCAAACCATTATCTCAAACAAAAATGCGCAACAGTTCGTTGCTTTTTATGGCAATTGTTTTGGGAATCGCCCTTCGGGCTCGAAATCTAAACCAAAAACTTTGCGAAAATCTTTAATCAATTCGTGGTTAAAAATCCGCGAAAATCCGTTAAATCAGTCGATTCTGCGTTCCGACAAAAAAGGCGAACCCCAAAAAAGAGATTCGCCCTAAACGCACGGCTCATTGTGCGTTTTATTGTGAAAACAAATTACAGC
This sequence comes from uncultured Bacteroidota bacterium, assembly GCA_937900725.1. Taxonomy (GTDB): domain Bacteria; phylum Bacteroidota; class Bacteroidia; order Bacteroidales; family SZUA-534; genus RUG13583. Next base: position 843 of record CALCFP010000316.1, read on the forward strand.
CCCAACTTGAACACTACAATGTCGTTGGCGTAGGTCGCGCTCACCCATACATCGTTGTCTGTTGCCGTCGCGATGCCGTTGAACGACATCTGCTTGCCACCGTTGAATGTCTTTACGGTAGCCTTGGCATCAACCTTAACCAAAACAACTGCATCACCGAAAGTTCCGCCACTTACAACCGAGCCATCGGCCAAGACGCAACTTTTAGTGAAGGTTCCGTCGGCAGGAATCTCGAAGGTTGTCTCCCACTGTTTCTGCCCGTTGGCATTGATTGCCATTGCGTAGCCAGCGTTGTCCTTCACGCCAGTGTACACTGAAACGCCGTTTGATATGGCCACTGCCGACAGTCGGCAACCTTCGGCTATATTGTCCCATTTGATGTAGCCCAGTTCGTCAATCTGCAATGTCATACTGCCATTCAGGGCGATACTGCACAAATTGCCATCAACTGCCATTGCGGTGACCTTGCCACCTTTTTCGTATGTACGTGTCCAGAGTTTGCGTCCCTGGGCGTTGAGTTTTGTCAGCATCGGAGTTGGCGTAGCCGTGTCGTTGGCCTGCACATATCCGCCCAGAAGCGACTTGCCGTCATCGTAAAGGACCATTGACAGCACCTCGTTGCCCTCGAATTTGGCGTTGATCACATTCTTGCCTTGAGCATTCATCTTGAACAGCCACGACTGGCCAAGAGCATTTCCCTTTATGGCGTTGGTCAAGCCTGCGCCGTACAATGCGCCAGACTTGTCGATGATTACTGAGTTGACGCGGTCGTCGAAGTCGTTGCCAACGATGTCGTTGCTTATCATCTTTCCTGTAGCATCAAGTTTAATCATCCACACATCGTCCATATCGTCGCTGAGCGAAGGCGTGTTGGCGATAACCATTACATTACCGTCAGGATAGACAGCGATGGAGCCACCGTAGTCGGACGACTGATTGTTGTCGAAGCCACGTATGACCTTGTAGTTCTCGACTGGCAGTTCAGATGCTATCTGCTGTCCGAGCGCCGAAGACTTTAGGTTGAAGATATCCACAAACATCTCACCTTCAGGATATTGTGATACAAACTTGTTGTATGCCTCGATGCTGTTGACCGATTTTGCCCAATCGAACAGCAATTGGCGCTTGAGCAGTTTTGCGTCAGGTATCTTAGGCGAATTTGGATAATTCGCGATGAAATCCTCAACGGCCTCAATAGTGTTCTTCTTTACCACTTCGTCGTAAGCCAAGACGGCAAGTTTCTTCTTTGCCTCCTCGTACTGGATTGACTTTGGATAGTTGTCGACAAAATCCTTCAAGGCCTCGTAGGTGTTTTCAGAAAGAGCCAAGGCAAATGCCAGAGCGTCACGTTCCTCGGGGGCGATGGCAAATTGTGCCGATTCGGGATATTTCTGAAGGAACTTGTTGAACGCCTCAACCGTGGCAGTGTTTTCAGCCGTACGGAATTCGATGTAGTTGCGAATATGCACTACATTGTTATAATACTTTGAATCAGGAAATTCCTTCAGGAATTTTTCAGCATATTCAAGGTTGTTTTCCTCGCGGACGAACTTAATCAGTTTCTCTTCAGTAAGGTTGCGCTCAATTTCCATATTCTTGGCAATAGGCTTGCCACGACGCTCGAGTTTCTGTTTCATAAAGTAGGCATCGAGCACTTTAAGGTCGTCGGGGGTGAAAGCGCTGATAGATGCGTCGGCTTTCTTGAAATGGTACCAGCCTTTGAAGTAGTCTTTATTGGAATACTTGTCGTAGGAATAGACAATGGCCAGGCCCATATTGGCCATAGCGTTGGTTGAATCCTTGAGTATGATTTTCTCCAGGGCGATGCGAGCCTTGTCCATATTGTTATCCACATCAGGCTGGCGATCTTTTGCTGTCATTGCCGTAATTATGTCGTCGAAGGCCTTTTCGGGTTTCTGCGCCATTGCCGACATTGATACTGTGGTGGCAATAATTATTGAAAATATATAACGCTTATTCATAGTCTTTTAGATTACTTCTTTAAAACAAAAAATTCAACTCTTCGGTTATTGCTTTTGCCTTGTTCGGTAAGGTTTGTGTCGATAGGACGAGTCTTGCCATAGCCTTTAGCCTGTAGCATACTGGCACTGATGCCTTTCGATACAAGGTAGTTGACAACAGCCTGCGCCCTTTCCTGACTCAATTTTTGGTTAACCTCGTCGCTACCGACGTTGTCAGTGTGACCGCTAATTTCAATTTGGCTCACAGTACCTTCTTTCAGGAATGCCACAATTTGGTCCAATTCTGCATTAGACTGTGGCAGAAGAGTGCTTTTTCCTGTCTCGAAGAATATGTTGTTCAGTATCAATGCTGAACCTTCCTCAATGTTGCGCAATCCGTCAGTAAACGGGTCTTCGGGTATTTCGGGCTGTACGAAAGTCACCTTTCCGCTGTTACGGCAGTTGTTCTTGTCGGTTACCGTATAGGTGTATGTTCCTGCAGGCAAATTGATGATTTTCGGACCGCTTGCGCCGTTCGACCATTTGACATCGTAAGGTGGCGTACCGCCCGATATGCCCAATCCGATGATGCCGTCATTGACGAGCCGTCCTGACCGCAGAGATAAAATTGTTGCGCTTGCAAACCTTTTCA
>CALCFP010000317.1 GCA_937900725.1 uncultured Bacteroidota bacterium
TTTTATGTATGAACAGCAAGTCGTACAATCTTGAAGGCGTCGGCGAGATACTCGTCGCCAAACATTCCCAAGCAAGGAAAATAACATTAAGACTCAGGCCAGGGCAACCGCCCAAAGTGGTCATTCCCAGGCTTATGCCTTTTGATATGGGGTTCTCGTTCGCTGTCGAAAAGCGCCAGTGGATAGTTGAGCATCTTCCGCAGATGGAGCAATTGTCGCGCCAAATGACATTTGACGAACAGCACGAATTCAAGTCGAGATTGTGCACCGTCAGGTTCAGGCGGAGCAACATCAAGTGCGTACAGCCGATAAATGTTGACGGTGGCCTTGAACTTAGGTTCCCGATGCAGACTGATTTTTATGACGAAAAGGTGCAACGCCAGATAAGGCTCTTTTTGACCGATTTGCTTCGGAATGAAGCGGAATCTTATCTGCCAGCCAGAGTCGAGAAACTAGCCAGCGAATGTGGTTTCAAGTACAGCCGTGTATCGGTCAAAAATGCGCACACGCGTTGGGGCAGTTGTTCGGCACAGAACAACATAAACCTTAATATTCACCTTATGCGTCTGCCTGAGTATTTGTCTGATTTTGTAATTTTGCACGAATTGTGCCATACCGTACACAAGAACCACGGCGCAGGTTTTCACGATTTGCTTGACAAGTTGGTTTGCGGTCGCGAGAAAGAATTAGATAAAGAATTGAATAAATATAAATTACAGTTTTGATGAAGAGAATTGCAGAAAGGTTCATCCGCTATGCCAGAATCGACACGCAGTCGAACGAGTCGTCGACAACTTGTCCGAGTACGGCAAAACAGTTCAATCTGATAAAGTCGCTTGCCGATGAACTTTCGGATTTGGGTTTGACTAAAGTTGACATTGACGGCAACGGATACCTGTTTGCCACAATTCCGTCGAATGTGACGTATGCGGTGCCGACAATCGGATTCATTGCTCATATCGACGTTAGCCCAGATGCGCCGTCGGAAAATGTCAGGCCAAACATAGTCCAGGCGTACGATGGCGGCGACATTGTGCTGAATGCGGAAAAAAATATTGTTATGTCGCCTTCGGAATTTCCTGAACTGAAGCAATATATAGGTCAAGACATTATAACTTCCGACGGAACCACATTGTTGGGCGCCGACGACAAGGCGGGTGTTGCTTCCATTATGCAGATGGCTGAATTTGTGCAGTCAAACCCCGATTTCAAGCACGGCACAATCAAGATTGCGTTTACGCCAGATGAGGAGATTGGACGTGGCGCCGATTTGTTTGACGTAAAGAAGTTTGGCGCTGATTTTGCCTATACGATCGATGGTGGCGGAATTGGCGAGATTGAATACGAAAACTTCAATGCGGCGTACGCAAAGATTATTGTCAAAGGCAAGGGCGTGCATCCAGGCAGTGCAAAAAACAAAATGGTGAATGCCACGTTGCTGATAAGCCGTATCATTGGCTCGGTTCCAATAGAGTCAACTCCAAGATACACTGACGGTTATCAGGGATTCTTCCATTTCTTCAAGGTTGAAGGCAGTGTAGAGCAAGCCCAAGCCGAGGTTCTTATCCGCGACCACGATTCAAGCCTTTTCGAACTGAAGAAGAAATGGCTTCTGAGCACGGCCAATTCGCTCTGCAAGGAGTACGGAGGCGACTACATAAAGGTTGAAATGCAAGACCAGTATCGCAATATGCGTGAAATGATAGAGCCTCATATGCACATAGTCGATACCGCCGTAAAGGCAATGCACCTTGTAGGCATAAAGCCTAAAGTGCAACCTATTCGTGGAGGTACCGACGGCGCACGTCTGTCATATATGGGAATGCCAACTCCGAATCTTTTTGCAGGCGGGCACAACTTTCACAGCAGGTACGAGTTCGTCCCGATAGACAGTATGGAAAAATCGTCTGAAGTGATGCTGAAAATATTGGAATTGTACGCGGCAGGGAAGTGACTTGATCGACATAAAAAAGGCTCGGGTGCATTCTCGAGCCTTTCTGTTCTTACTCATTCATCGTATCCGCCCCTGAACTTTCCGCCTTTTTCCTGTTCGAAGTCCTCGCTGTTGTCTTCGTCGCTGTTGCTTATGCGCAAAGCAATCCATTCGTCATTGAGTGGCACTTTGGCAACGCCCGACAATTCGTATTCTGATAGCATATTGAATACAGACTTGTCGTTGAGTTCGGCACTCGATTTAGGATAGCAAAACCAAATGTCGCCGTCAGTTTCAGCGGCGTTCATTGCCTCGCTAATTAGTTCTTCTGCCTCGTCAAGAGTCTCGGCAAAGAACTGAACGTAGTCGTAGTAATCTTCAACCTCAACGTGCGCTTCAATGCCGTTGTCTTTTAGTAGTTGAAGAAAATTGTCGGGGGAATTCAGAATCAATACGGCTTTACCACTAGTAAGTCGTAATTTTTTCAAAATAGGGTTCATTTATTCCAATCGATAAATATGAATTTATTGCACCAAAGTAAATGAAAGTTTTTTTCGTTTTTCATATTCGGCGCATTTTTTTGTTGCTACTTGCCGTTTTTTAGATGAAGGAATAATAAGATATTGAATATCAAATTATTCAGTAATTACCATCTCGTCGATTATATGTTGTGCCTTGGCATATTTCTCGATGAAGAAAAGGGCGAATCTGATGTCGAGTCCTATGTTGCGGCAAATGTCGGCATCGAATTGCAAGTCGCTCATTGTCCCTTCCCAGACGCGGTCGAAATTCAGGCCTATTAGGTTCCCGTCGGCATCGAAAATCGGACTGCCAGAGTTGCCTCCTGTTGTGTGGCAGGTGGTCAGGAAACATACGGGCATTGTGCTGTCGGCGTTGCAGTAATCGCCGAAATCGTGCTCTTTGTATATTTGCTTCAGCGAGTCGGGTGCGGTATAGTCATAAACGTCCATATCGCATTTCTGCAAGATGCCATTCGTGTTTGTAAATGGTTCATAATAAACAGCATCGTTAGGCTTGAATCCTTTTATTTGCCCATAGGCGATGCGCAGTGTCGAGTTTGCGTCGGGGAAGAAGTTCTTGTCGGTAAGATAAAGGCGTTGCATTTGCATAAACTTGCGTTGCAATTCGCTGATATTGTTGCTTATGCTTTCCTTCGACTTCGCAATTTCTTTATAAATGGCAGATGTTTCGGTTGCAAGTTTAAACAAAGGGTCGTTGTCCAGTTTTTTTCTGCTTTTGTTGGAATATGTCTTGAAAAACTTGATTGCCAAATCTTTGTTTGTCAAGAATGAATGGCTGTAAATGTCGTCGGTAAAATCGGAAATTTTTGCTTCCTTGCCTTTGAGCAAGTTTGGAATGCGTTTGTTGTCGGCACTTATAAGATATTGCGATATAAGCATTTCGGTTACTGTTTTGTCGGTTTTGATGTCGTAATCGTCAAAGAAAACTTCCAGATAATCAAGTATATCTGCAATTTTGATGCTGTCGCTGTCATTTCCGTTCAATGTTATAAGAATGTCGCGCGCCATATCTATTATTTCCGACTTTAAAAGAGTTTCTGCAATGTATAGTCTTGATTTTTCGATATTTACATATGTCTTGTATTCTGATTCGTAGTGAGCCAGCAGGTCGCCGTAAATCGACTGCAGGCTGTCGTTGCCGTCAATCCAAAGTTGCAAATCCTGTTCCTGCTGTTTTTTCTTTTCCACTACGTGCTTGTTTCGCAATCCCAGGCATTCGCCTTGCATCTTCTTCCACGTGTTTGACAGGCTTGCCACCTTGCTTGTGTATTTTATCATAACATCCTGACTGTTACGCATTTTCTCTTTGATGATGCTGATCGATTTTCCACGGTTGTCAATCACTATCGGGTTGAAGATGTTTTGTGTGGCATCTACGGCAAACGACGGCAGATACTCGCGTGTTGTTCCAGGATAGCCCATAAGCATCGCGAAATCGCCTTCTTTCTTCTGTTTTGCATTGATTTTCAAGAATGAAGATGCCTTATACGGCACATTCGACTCTGAATATTTGGAAGGTTGATTTGCACTGTCGGCGTAAATGCGGAAAAGCGTGAAATCGCCTGTGTGGCGGGGCCAAACCCAATTGTCGGTGTCGCCACCGAACTTCCCTACGCTGATTGGTGGCGTTCCAACCAGTCGTACATCTTCAAATATTTCATATACTGACAGATAATATTCATTATCGCAGTAAAAGGCATCAACCTTTGCTTTTAGGTTTGTGCCTTCGGTTGCTGATGATTCAATTTTCGATATATTGCTTTCTATCAGTTGTTTGCGACGTATTTGCGTCAGCGTGTCGCTAATACCTTCAA
>CALCFP010000318.1 GCA_937900725.1 uncultured Bacteroidota bacterium
AACTCGCTTTGGCTATGAACCGACATTTGTGACGGAAACAAGCCTTCCTCCATTCCTACAATATAGACAAATGGAAACTCCAGTCCCTTGGCCGAATGGATAGTCATCAATGTGACACTATCCTGGTTTTCGGTTTTCTTGTTGTCTTGGTCGGTAATCAATGCCACATTTTCAAGGAATCCAGGCAAACGGGGAATATTATCTTCAGTGAAATTGGCTGCCACATAATCGCTTATGCCACGAAGCAACTCCTCCACATTCTCAAGTCTGCTCTTGTCCTCTGTGTCGTCAGAACCCAAAAACTCGTTTTTGATACCTACAGCATAAATAATAGTTCGTGCCATATCATACGCGTCAAGTTTGTCAATTTGCGTGGCAAACGACTCTATCAACAATATGAAGTCGTTGATTTTCGACATTGTCCCCTTGTTTACATTGATAGGGAAGGCATCTGGGTGCTTAATGACATTCCACATACTGCAGTCATTGTCTGTTGCAGCCGATGAAATTTTCTGAATCGTAGCCTCGCCAATGCCACGAGCAGGATAGTTAATAACACGACGCAAAGCCTCTCCGTCATCAGGATTGACAGTAAGACGCATATATGCGATAACGTCCTTAACCTCCTTACGTTGGTAGAACGACTGTCCGCCGTATATTTTATATGGGAAATTGCGTTTGCGAAGCGCCTCCTCAAAAATTCGGCTTTGGGCGTTGGTTCTGTACAATATGGCGAAATCCTTGAAATTAAGGTGCAGATTGTTTTTTCTGGCAAGTATGTCGCCTACGACATTGTAGCTTTCCTCAATATCAGTCAAGGCTTCAATAACGCGGACGGGCTCACCTTCGTCCCTTTCTGAAAAGACATCTTTGGGTATTTGATGCTCATTCTTTTTTATCAGGCTGTTGGCAGCCGAGACAATATTTTGAGTTGACCGATAGTTCTGTTCCAATTTGAAAAGTTTGCACTGAGGGTAATCATTTCGGAAATTGAGTATGTTTTCAATTTTTGCACCACGAAATGAGTAAATGCTTTGAGCATCATCACCGACAACGCAAATATTTTGGTGCTGCTGAGCCAATTTTTTGATAATCAAATACTGAGCATAATTTGTATCTTGATACTCATCGACAAGCACATACCTGAATTTCTGTTGATACTTGTCGAGAATATCAGGATTATCACGAAATAGTATATTGGTGTAGAGCAACAGGTCGTCAAAGTCCATTGCTCCATCGTGTTTGCACTTTGCAGTGTATTTCTGGAAAATGGTGCCAATCAACGGCATCTTGTTTGCACTGTCGGTTGCGAGCAAATCACGGTTGGCAAGATAGGCATCACAAGTGACAAGATTGTTTTTTGCCATCGAGATACGGTTCAATATATGGTTCGGCTTATATACCTTGTCATCAAGATTCATCTCCTTGATAATTGACTTCACAAGGCTTTTCGAATCGGTGGTGTCATAAATGGTGTAGGACGAGGGAAAGCCGATTCGCTCGTGCTCAACACGCAATATCTTGCTGAAGATGGAATGGAACGTACCCATTACAAGAGCTTGCGAATTTTGTTCACCAACTAATGATGCAATGCGGTTTTGCATCTCGCGAGCCGCCTTGTTGGTAAATGTCAGTGCGAGAATATTCCATGGATTGGTGCCAGTGGCAAGAAGATGTGCTATTCGATAAGTAAGCACCCTTGTCTTTCCTGATCCAGCACCTGCGACAATCAGGCTTGGTCCGGTTGTTGCCACCACTGCAGCACGCTGAACTTCATTAAGTTGATCAAGATATTGCATATCAATTAGTGTATAAAAAAGACTTGACAAATGTACTTCAAAAAGAAAAAAGGAATCCGATTGTTGAAAAAAATGAATTTATCAACAGTACCCGATAGCCATTTCAAGGAAATACGAGCGTTGATTCTTGCGCCAATTAGCCATATTTTTATAATATTGCGTCCGATTTTGAGTTATATATATTGAATATATCCAAAAAAAAGCCGTTGTACTTATAGAAAGCACTGAAAACGATGATTCGAAACAGACTACAAATATTGCTGTGCACTTGCTTGCTGACATTGTGCCACAACACCTTTTCGCAAATCACCGCAGATGCAATCAGAACCGACTCTACAACGTACAAGACAGACAGCATTTTCAACGATCCCATCTTTGTCTACTACTCCGACCCTCGCGGATTCAATACTACTGGCACATTGACAGCATATGTCAAAGATAGCACCAACTTAACATTCAGTTGGTTCAGATATAACGACAAGACTTCAAAATTCGACATCGCGCTCAAGACTGAAAGTGGATTGCAGCAATCAACTAAAGGCGAATGCACCCAAGGTGGCTACATGGTGAAAATCCAGAATGCCACTTGCTCATGGGACACATCCTTCTATGCATGGATTTTTCAAAACGAATTCAACATTAGCGCCATTAACGTCTACAATTCCACTTGCGAGACCATGGAACTGCACACAACACTTGCATACGATGAAGAATTCGAGTATTATGACCGTGTCAGCGGAGAACCCATTACATATTTCAGCGACAATATCAAGCATATGAAATTCAAATGGGAAGCAACTCCGTCAAACGGTGAAATCCCGTCTGTCAAGAATCCGATATTCCCCGCTCCAACAAAACCGACAATTTATCGTCTTACAGTGGAAGATTCACATGGTGAAAGCAGGACGAAAAAACTAGAAATTGACGAAGGCGACGACAATGGCGACGGCAACCTTTACCTAAAGGCTGTCAAATCCGACTTCACCGCAAGCAGGGACTTTGTGCCAATGGACGAGACAGACAGTACAGGACAGGCCCCGTTTACGGTTCAGTTTGTGGACAGTTCAGAAAATGCGACAGAATGGTGCTGGTATTTCTACAAACAACTCGACCATCGTAAAATTGACGCCGACTCATTGCTGTTGGATTCCATAACATCACAGTACATTCCCGATTCAATTCGATACACACTTCCTGACGACAAGTACGGATATGACGTGGCCTTAAATGTAAAAGGTCCTGTATATATGATTGATGGCGAACAAAAACAATGTGTAGACAGGTTGTTGAAAGAGGAATACATCAAAG
>CALCFP010000319.1 GCA_937900725.1 uncultured Bacteroidota bacterium
ACAAGAGCGTGAATCCTGATGAGGTTGTCGCTATCGGTGCATCCATCCAGGGTGGTGTGCTCGCGGGAGATGTAAAGGATGTCCTCCTCCTCGACGTAACACCTCTTTCTCTCGGTATCGAGACCCTCGGCGGTGTGATGACCAAGCTCATCGAGTCCAACACCACCATCCCTGTACACAAGGATCAGGTGTTCTCTACCGCTGCTGACAATCAGCCTTCTGTAGAGATCAGAGTCCTCCAGGGTGAACGCCCTATGGCCAAGGACAACAAGCAGATCGGCGTGTTCCATCTCGATGGCATCGCTCCTGCACCAAGAGGAATACCTCAGATCGAAGTAAGCTTCGATATCGATACCAACGGTATTCTTTCAGTATCCGCAAAGGACAAGGCTACTGGCAAGGAACAGAAAATCCGCATCGAGGCATCATCTGGCCTATCTGACGATGAAATCAAGCGTATGAAGGCCGAGGCTGAAGCTAACGCCGACGCCGACAAGAAGGAGAAGGAACGCATCGACAAGATTAACCAGGCAGACTCTATGATATTCCAGACAGAGAAGAACCTGAAGGAATACGGCGACAAACTTCCTGCCGACAAGAAGGCTACCATAGAGAGCGCCCTGAACAAGCTGAAAGATGCTCACAAGGCTCAAGACATTGCCGCAATTGACGCCGCAATGAACGAGGTGAACAACGCATTCCAGGCCGCAAGCCAAGACATGTACAACGCACAGGCTCAAGCCCAGCAGGCTCAGCAGAACGCAGGCCAACAGCAACAGGCTAACAACGGCGGCGCTAAAAACGGCGGCGACGAAGTGACTGACGTTGACTTTGAGGAGGTAAAATAAGACTGATAAACAACAGTTTATCAAGCATAGACAAAAAGGTGCAATCCAATGGGTTGCACTTTTTTTTTGCTACAAAGCAATTTACAGAACTCCCATTTCTAGGGACATACTAAGGCAACTTGAGGGCAACACAGGCTGCGCCAACCAACACACGCCCCCGACACTGCTTGCCGTGCGGAAGCATTGGGCTTTGCTTTGACACATGGCGGCAGGGACGGACCTGCATTGGCAACATAACGTGATGAACTGGACTTGCTGACAGTGCGGGAACTGAAACGCAAGGGCTTGCCGATGTGGCGGAACTTGACGGCATATTTCTCAATTCTTTCCGCTCCTACCCTTTGCCGCCTGTCTTTCTGCTTCTGGAACATGGCGATATAATAGGCTCGGGCTGCCCCTCGGGCGGTCTTGTAGCCATACTTGCGGGCACGCTTGCGCCAACGGCTGGCCATAGACGCATTCTTCATATCGCGCGCCACTCGCGCATTCGCCCTGGCGAAAAGATTCCAGTTCCTGCATTGCGACATAGTACGCGGCTGTACGGCTGGCGCATAAGCAATGGTGTACAGCCTGCCGAAACGCACGGTTATACGGCATCGGCTCCGCTTTTTATTGCGGAACAGCCTGCGGGCCTGCGCCACTGTGGCATTATCGTTGAGAATGATTTCCATAAGGTGAATGCTGTTAATTAATTCTATACTTTATTGTGTCTGGCAAAAATGGCTGAAGGTGTGTTCTATAAATTCACCGTTTGAAATATAAATATTACAAAAATGGGCTATATGAACTTTCCGGCGCTTTTTGTTTTTTGTCGGTATCTTTATGGGTGTCAGTCGTCAACAGTGCCCGCACTGTATCCTCCTCCCGTCCATAAATCCACTCGATAAAAATTCAAAAATCTCTCGAAATCAATTTATAGAACCCACCTGAAAGTAATGTCTGGTTCACATCATATTTAAATCTTTATTCGGTTTTAGGCATTTGAGACGCGATACACGATTGAGACGTTGTTCATTTTGAGACGTTGCGCATATTTGAGATGTTGCGCATATTTGAGACGCGGTGCACCACGTCTCTACAACAACGAAACCAAAAACAAAAAGGTTCCAGAATGACTGGAACCTTAAAGAACACCTCGGTACGCTTGCAAATCAGAGCGAAAGCATATGGAACACATAGCCCCGCAACGTTGCGAACTTATGCTGGCTTTCGAACTTCGCCTGCCACTCGGCGCGCGTGGTCTCATTGGACAACTGCTCTTTCACTTGAGCACACAACTCGGCGAAACGCTGCCTGGCAGCCCGCTGCTGTTCGGTGTCGCCACCATCGTACTGGTTGTAACACTTGGTAAAATGTGCTTTACCATTCTTAACTGAGAAGTAAGAGGTGTCGCTCTTACTCACCTTGCCCCTGATGCTTTTTACTGGGGTCTCAAATTCAATCTTAGCCATAACGAAAAAGATTTAGGTTAATAAATAACCTTCGGGACTAACCGAAGACTTGGCAAATTTACAATGCGAGAATGGGCGGGTTTGAGTTGGTATCAGATAATGCACTTTAATATGCAATAATTGGGTTTTATGTTGGTTTATGTCGGTTCGTTTCGGGAAATGACGGATTGTATAAGACGTTGGACGTTAGACAGAAGACGAAAGACAATTGGGAAATTACAAATTAGAAATTTCCATTAGAAATTAAAGGCATAAAACATAAGACGTTGGATAAACAAAATGGGTATTTTGAGATGTTGCGCGCGTTTGGGACGGACATTACACGAGATGCGATACATCACGTTTCTACATCAATTTATTATTGATAATAATATTAACACAAACGTTTGCAAACGGGTTCATAACGATATGGAGACTATGCGTGCAAAATATTATCAACCAATATATTGCCACAGAAATTATACCACAAAACTATTTGACCGACAATTATTTAGGGATTCAAGCAACTATTTAAGTACCTGAATATCAATATTGTTAATAACTGTTTAATATATAATAGCAGGTTGTTTAATTTGCATTACGACATAGCCGTATCTTTGCTGTACAAACAAGTGATTACTAGGACTTAGGACCATTTTTCACTTAATGACAAACAAACACATTAAATCATTTTTATTATGGAATTAATGTTAAATAATACTAACCTTTTAAAAGCAGAAAGGAGGTAAATATGAGACAAGAGAACAGGCACCCAGCAATGGCAATGCAACTTGCACTACAAGTCAAAAGCCGATACAAGTCGGAAATTGCGAGAGATTTCGGGATGTCGCTCCAGACCTTGCGGAAATGGCTGAAGCCATACGCCAAGGAGCTTGAGAAGTACGGAGTGACAAAAACGACTAAGCTTTTGCCACCAGTAGCAGTTAAGCTTGTATATAAGCTGATGGGCTATGACTTGTATGACGACTCGGACAAGATTGAGTAGCAACAAGGCTCCTACACACCGAGAGAATACCGTGAGATACATTGTTACCATATTATAATTCAGAAACAAATATAAAATTGGATTTCGATTTTCTCACGATATATGTCAGCCGTTGACCGTTTAAGGTTAACGGCCTTTTTTTTGCTCCACGAGACCGCCCTACCCTGCCCTAACCCACACAAATGCGCCTAATGTCACGGCAAGGGGCTCACGAGAATACGACATTATGCATAACGCAATGCATAGCAGGAGTTTACAAAGGATTTTATGTTTCAAGAGGGATGATGGGCGAGATTGATGCGATGTGCAGTTTCAGCAAATTGCCTGTTGACAATGCGTGAACCTTTGGCGCAACGTTACTTACACTATAAAAAACTCATTTTTATTGTATGTGGTTTATTGTTACTTTTGGTGAAAACAATATTGTATGAATAAAACCCTAATTGATAATAGTGCCAACCTGAAAATGGTGAATGTGCTGAAGCAATGCATTTCGACACCAGAAATAAACAACATCCGCATTGCTACAGGTTTTTGGGACATTCCAGGCATAGCGTTAGTTATTGACGAGTTGACCGCTTTTCTTGAGAAAGACAATACAAAATTGAAGATTCTTATTGGCAAGGACCCGTACGTGTATGCAAAAATGCTGAAGGAACCAAAGTATCAAGATAAGCAATATCCCGTAGAGTTTATTCGCACAAGTATTGACGACCTTTCAGACAATTTACGTGATGAATATAAAACGGTAATCAATCTTCTGCTTAAGTATTGCGAAGATGATAATAGAAAGATTGAAATTCGCATCTTCAAGAAAAACGAAGATGATGAAAGCCAGTTCCTGCATAGCAAATGTTACATCTTTACAGCATCGGACGACAACAACAAACCAATGTACGCCATTGTTGGCAGTAGCAACTTTACTCAAAAGGGATTAGAAGGCAATTCCGAACTGAATGTCCTTGAAAACGACACTTATATGATAAATGCCACGCCCGACCCTTATCGTAAAGGACATATTGTTTGGTTTGAGGAAAAATGGGAACAGGCCGAGGATTGGACTAAATATTTCTTGGAAGAAATCCTTAAAAAATCAAAGCCTGTACAAAGAATAATTGAGGAGAAAAAAGAGCAAGAGCAAGCAAAAGTTGTCGAATCTCTTACGCCTTACGAAACCTACATAAAATTGCTTCAAGACAAGTTTGGCAACTTGCTAGATGCCAATGCAACTTCACTGTTAGAAAGTTACCTGCCTAAAAACTATCAAATATTAGACTATCAGATTGAAGCATCAAAGCAATGCATTGATATTATGCACACTCACGGCGGATTCCTGTTAGGTGATGTCGTTGGTTTGGGCAAAACCATTGTTGGTGTTTTGGCTATCAAATACTTCCTTGAATCGGAAGAAAACGACGGACGTGAAAAAAATGTGCTGATTATTGCACCGCCTGCAATCAAAAGCAGTTGGGAACGTACCATTGAAGATTTCGACAAAGACCGTGCCGACAAGATAATGCCTTCCGTCGATTTCATCACTACAGGCAGTTTGGCCGAAGCCGACGAAGAATCCGATGCCATTGATTTCAACGAGGACTTGAAAGACAAAAATTACGGCTTTATACTCATTGACGAAAGCCACAATTTCCGTAGCAACGGAACTCAAATGTATATCGCCCTTGATGAACTCATTTCAAAGATTGCTATTGAAACAGGCTACTGTCCGTACATTGGCCTTTTGTCGGCTACGCCACAAAACAACCATCCTTACGACATCCGCAACCAAATTTTCCTATTCCAGCGTACGCCAGAATCAACAACTTTGGAAAAAGTTCCAGGCCGTAAGTTGGACACTTACTTTGCCGATTTAGGCAAGAAATTCAAGGAAGCAGTCGCTATTTCAAAATACAATAACAAACTGCTCAATACAAATGGCATCACAGAAGAAGATAAGAAAGTGGCAAAAGAAAAGTTGGAAGAAGCACACGAAACTCTGAAAGACATATCAAGCCAACTGCGTGAGAATGTATTGAATGATATTATGGTTCGCCGTACACGTAGCGACATCAAGAATCCCGACAATCACTATAAGGCCAAGATTGACTTCCCCGATGTTGTCGGCCCAATTAAACTCGAATACAAACTCGACAAGGAACTTGCACAGTTGTTTTCCGACACTTCTAAAATCATTGGTGACGATAGTGTTGTCTTGTCTGATGTTGACGAAGATGGGCAGACTGTCATTCCGTGGGTAGCAGAACAGCAATCCGACAGCAACGACGGTCAGGCTCGAATCCATTACTACCGCTATCGTGCCACCATTTTCCTTGCCGACAAGTACAAAAAAAGGTACGAAGGCAAGAATATGAGTGTCAACCGTTCATCGCATCAGTTGGCAAGAATTATGCAGATGCTTTTGGTAAAACGGCTGGAAAGTAGTCTCGATGCCTTCAAGGAATCCTTACGAAACCTACAGCGGTACACCAACAATATGATTCAGATGTGGAACGACGACACCATCTTCATCTGTCCGAACATCGACGTAAACGCAGAACTTGACCTTGAAACAAAACGCGAAAAATACGGCAATCAATATACCATTGAGAAATGCTACGATGACATTATTAAGCGTATCGGCAAACTGCCGAAAAAGCGTAACGCCAAAGGGCAAAATGCACTATACCACCAAGCAGATTTCAGTGCCGACTACATTACGATGCTGAAAAATGACAAGAAAATCATTGACAATTTGGTTCAGCGTTGGGACAAAAACACTCACGACC
>CALCFP010000320.1 GCA_937900725.1 uncultured Bacteroidota bacterium
AGCAAATTCGGTATTGGCGTACGCGGTGTTAGCAACGTGAGCATCGGATTGTTGTAGTCCTTGCGGATGCCATAGGCACAGCCCTGCGCCGTAGCCGTATAGTTCAGATATGTGAGCGGCGAACTGCTGAACTGTCTGTCAACGGCATCTTTCAAGTCTGGTATCAGTTCCGATGCCAAATCGATGCACTCGGCAACCTTTTGCCGCTTAAGTTGCAGATACTCATCGCCGCGTCGGCCCACCTGCGTATCGGCCCATTGCTCAACTTCAGGCCAATACATAGGCGTAAGTATGTCGATATTGTTTGTGTAATTGCAACCTGGCTTTGGTGTTCGGTACGACACCAAAATCCCATTCACCTTGCGTCCTGGTTCATAATTCGACATATCCCAAACATCATCGCCTTTGTAAATATACTGATTACGATTAAGATACGGCACCTTACCATCGTCAAGGGCAATGTTCAGCGTAAACATTCCGAAAGTGTTCTGCAGATTGGCAATGCGCTTGCGGTATATTTTTCTTACATTCTGACTCTCCTTAACCAAATTGAGTGTCGCCAACGGATGAATATCCGATATAACCCATTCAGCATCGACAATTTCTTCGCCGTCAATCTGGACTGAAGCCAAACGGCCGTCACGCTCAATGAGTTCGGTGACTCTTGCCTTGGTACGGACTTCGCCTCCCATTGCCTCAATCTGTGCAACCAATTTATCTGCAATAAGTTGTCCGCCACCGTCAAGACGCCAAGCGCTTTGTATGAATGTGCTGTTAATCTGCGCAAAAATGTACAACGGCAAAGTTTCTTTGCACAGTTCCATTTTGAGCGAAGTGCCCGACAACACATTGCGCAAGACTGGATCGGTTATGGTTTCGCATAAAAATTCGTAGGCCGAACGTGTAAAAAGCGAAGTGCTGAAGACATCATTTTCGTCACGTGGCAGAAACGAATCCTTCAGGCCGTCGCCGACACGCTTGAGCATTGACACATAAGTGTTTAAATTCTCACGCTGATGAGGAAACTGTTCGGTAAGTGTATCGGCAAAATGCTGATATCCGTTGGCAAAAAAATACGACTTTCCGTTGATATTCACTTCATCAAATGCATCATTGTCAAGACGATGCAACGGCAAATCCATCAAATTGAAAAACTTGAATATTGAATTCAGCGGCTGTCCTTCGTCGAGACCGCCAACATAATGGAAACCCGTATCAAATTCGGAAGCACCGCGTCGGAAAGTCTGCAGACATCCGCCCGCAACCTGATTCTGCTCCAACACGCACACTCTCATTCCCTTTTTGGCCAACACGTAGGCGCATTGCAATCCGCCCAAGCCGCTACCAACTATAACAACATCGTATTTCATCAGCCTAATTAATGTGTTACAAATGTAGGGGATTTCTATAAATTCCACGATTTAAATATTTATAGAATTCCCCTATAATGTATTTGGACATCAGTCCACAGTCCGCCCTCGCATACATTTCAACAGAGATGTATCATTATCTATTACATCTTTTACTCTCAAAAAAAACTTCTGCAACGAAAATTCTGCATATTTTTGCCGAAAATAACGGATTGCGCAACAAGCAAATGCAAGACTCTAAATCCTAATAAATTATGCGTTTCAAACTAACAATAGAATATGACGGAAGCCGTTATGCTGGCTGGCAAGTGCAGAAAGGCGAACGGACCGTGCAAGGCGCATTTTTTGATGCGTGCAAAAAGATCCGCATACGCAATAGGCGAGTTTCATACGTTATCCTCCCTTCCGAGCGTGCGCTCAATGGCTTCCGCGAATACGGGCGCGACCGGCAGCATGATGATGTTATCGG
>CALCFP010000321.1 GCA_937900725.1 uncultured Bacteroidota bacterium
ATTGACGATGTGAAAAAACTCGACCCAGAACTCAAGAAACTGTCATTGACCACACTATTGATGTCGGTTTTATTCGCTATCGCAATAATATAAGGGGAGTTCTATAAATTGCTTTGTAGTGATTTTGAAGATTTTGCCAGGCAGATTGATTGGTTGAACGATTTCGTAGAGACGTTGAGCGCAATGTCTAATTCCGTAGAGACGTGGTGCACCGCGTCTCAAACCGTCCAGCAAGATGGCGACAAAAATTCAAAAGCACCCAAAAGATTGAAGAATGATTCATATTATAAAATAATAAAATCGGGGAATTTATAGAAATTCCCATAACAGTATTGTAAAATGTTAAATGCAGATTTTCAACCTTATACGCTAGTGTTTAACGAGCCAAGTGGCACATCGCGTGGCATTCTGACGGAAAAGTCGTCGTGGTTCGTACGCGTTTGCGATAGTCGCAATCCTGAAGTTTTTGGTTTGGGCGAGATTTCGGTCATACCAAAACTATCGCCCGAATGTGCCATTGCCAATCTCGATGAAGTGATAGCCAGCAAAGTGGCCGACATCGACAATGTAGATATAGCCGACGACAGCCAGTGGCAAGGCATTCCTGCCATACGGTTTGGAATTGAAACGGCATTGCGCGACCTGAAAAATGGTGGCAAACGCATTCTTTTCGATTCCGATTTTACGCAAGGCAAGTGTGGCATCTTCATCAATGGCCTCGTATGGATGGGCGATATTGAGACAATGCGTCAGCGGGTGCAGGAAAAGTACGATATGGGCTTCCGTTGCATCAAACTAAAGATTGGCGCGTTAAATTTCGATAACGAACTGAAACTCATTGAATTTGTGCGAAATGAATTTCCAAATGTTGAGATTAGGCTTGATGCTAACGGTGCTTTCGCTCCAGAAGATGCGATGCATAAACTCGAAAGACTCGCAAAATTTGACATACACTCAATCGAACAGCCAATAAAGGCGGGCCAATGGAAGACGATGGCTGAAATTTGCCGACAGTCGCCAATCGACATAGCACTCGATGAAGAACTGATTGGTGTTGAGCAACGCAGAACAGAAATGCTTGAAACAATCCGCCCGAAGTACATCATTCTAAAACCTTCACTGATAGGAGGATTGGCTGTGTCGGAAAAATGGATTGACGAAGCAAAATCGCTGAATATTGGATGGTGGGCGACATCGGCGCTCGAGAGCAACGTTGGCTTGAATGCCATTGCCCAATGGGTTTATACACAACGTGTTACAATGCCACAAGGTTTGGGGACAGGGATGATTTACTCGAACAACATACCTTCGCCTTTGGCTGTTAGCCAGGCAAGGCTTTGGCATACAATGTCAAGTTGGAATTTGACAAATATTGAAAATGTGGGCTGATTATCAATATATTGAATTGAATGGACATCAGGTTCGCATTCATCCGCTCGATGAAGATGCTTTGACATCTGCTGTCGGCGAAGTCGATGGTCTTGATTCTATTTTGGCTTTTTTGCGCCAATGGGACTCTTCTGTTGATTATATTCAGGTAAAGACTTCAGGCTCAACAGGTTCGCCAAAAACAATACAGGCGCCAAAAGAATTTATGGTTCGCTCTGCAATCCGCACTTGTCACTTCTTCCATTTGTGTAGGTCATCGGTTGCATTACTTTGTCTGCCTGCAACTTATACCGCAGGACAAATGATGATTGTCCGTGCCATTGTTTCGGGAATGAATCTGATTGTCGGGTCACCAAAAGGCAATCCTGCAGAACGCTTGGACACCAATGTCGATTTTTGCGCAATGGTGCCGAATCAAGTGTTGAATTGTCTGCAAAATCCGCAGTCGCTCAATAAGATAGGGTCGTTGATAATAGGCGGGGGCAAGGTGAGCGAGCAACTTTCGGCGCAACTTAAATGCGTGAAAACCAACTGCTTCGAAACATTCGGAATGACTGAAACACTGTCGCACATTGCAGTTCGCAAGGTCAGTCCAATTGAAGAGCAATACTTTACGACACTTGACGGAATCAGTGTCAAAAGGTCGGAGCAAGGCACTCTTGTGGTCGATTATCCAGACCTTTGCATTAGCGGAATGTGTACCAATGATATTGTTGAGGTGCTGAATGCCAATACTTTCCGTTGGCTAGGCCGTGCCGATTTTGTAATAAACAGTGGCGGAATAAAGATATCGCCGGAAGATGTCGAGCGCGACATTGCACGGCTTTTCCCCGAAATGCGTTTCTGCATATCGTCACGGCCCGACGCCAAATTGGGCAACAGGCTCGTTCTAGTGGCTGAAAAACTGCCAATGCAATCAGATTTACTGCTAGAGTATTTAAAGTCAAATTTGAAGCCTTATTGCGCTCCAAAGGAAACATTCACCGTCAACGCCTTGCCGTCAAATAGGAATGGCAAACTTGACAGGTTGGCGGTTGGCAGGATAATAAACGGCTTGGAATAGCAAGTGCATAAAAAAAGGCCTCAAGCAATTGAGGCCTTTTTTGTCTATCTGTCATTGGAAATATCCTGACTGAATCATAAATGGTTACACTGTCTGCTCGACGTTCCATACAAACGCGCGCACACCGACTTCCTTGTTGCGGTTGTCGAGTTTCTTGATGTGCAGGAGCAGGTCGGGAACCTTTTCGTCTTCGACTACAGTAATGATAGCCGAGTTCATTTCAGGCCACGTATGGGTGCCACGGCGAGGCTCGCCGTCAACCGACCCTTGGCCTTGGACATCTTCCCAGTAAGTGAATCCTTTTATTCCCAGACGGTCGAGCATATATTCCACACGCTCTGTATTTGCCTGATTATATATTATGAAAACTGCTTTCATTATTAAATGTTTTTACGGTTATTTCTACTGTCGTAAACTGTGTCTTCATCCATATCGAAGAAGATGAATTGCTTGCGGATTTCCTCTTCCTTGTCACGTTCGCCGTGGCGCGACATCATTGCGTACATCACAGGAACTATAAGCAGTGTTACGAATGTTGATACCATTAAGCCGCCTATCACGACAATACCCATTGGAATCCACATTTCAGAACCTTCACTGGTACTCAATGCCATTGGCACCATACCAAGAACTGTTGTAGCCGCTGTCATAAGCACAGGACGCAAACGTGACTGGCCTGACAGGGCTATGGCCTCGTTCAGTTCGTATCCGCGGTCGCGCATAAGGTTGATGTAGTCCACAAGCACAATACCGTTCTTTACAACGATGCCGACCAACATCACAACGCCAAGTGCGCCAATCATGTCAAGGGTGGTGTTGGTTATCCACAATGCCAGGATGACACCAGAAATTGCGAATGGCACTGACATCATTATGATGAACGGTTTTGTAAGAGATTCGAACTGCGATGCCATCACAATGAACACAAGCATAATGATAAGGGCAAGCAACAGTCCCATATCGCCGAATGTTTCCTGTTGGTCTTCGTAACTACCGCCAATTTTCATTGTTATGCCTTGAGGCGCCTCAATGTTCCTGTCTATCACGGCTTGAACTTCTTCAGCCAACTCGCCAAGTGACGTCTTGTATGGGGTGATCTGAACCATTACCATACGTTGACGGCTTCGGCGGTCAATTTGTGGCGGACACCAGTATTCCTCAATGGAGGCCAGTTCCTTGAGTTTTATCTGCCTTCCTGTCGATGAAGGAATGGTCATGTTTTCAAGGTCGGTAAGGGAGTTGCGGTTGTCCTCTTTCAGCCTGACAACAATGTCATATTCATCGCCGTCTTCCTTCAGGAAGCCACATGCCATACCGTTGACACGGTTGCGGATGTATGATGAAATTGTTGCCGATGTCAGACCGTGAATTGCAAGTTTCTCCTTGTCAACCACAACCTTGAGTTCTGCACGGTCTTCTTCACGGCTAATGGTGGCGTCGCGTGCGCCAGCCACGCTGTCGCTGACCAGTTGGCGGACTTGCTCGGCCATAAGGCTTGTCTTGTCGAAGTCGTAGCCGTAAATCTCGACATCAACGGTTTGTGCGCCAGAACCCATACCACTGCTGACTGCGCAACTGAATTTGTTTATTTCAGGG
The DNA here is from genome assembly GCA_937900725.1 of uncultured Bacteroidota bacterium. Taxonomy (GTDB): domain Bacteria; phylum Bacteroidota; class Bacteroidia; order Bacteroidales; family SZUA-534; genus RUG13583. The sequence goes on from CALCFP010000321.1 coordinate 4,049, forward strand.
TACTGCTTCATTTCTTCACGAAGTACTTCCGAAATTTCAAATATCGAGCGTTCGCGTTGGTAACTCTTGTTGCAGACAACAATCATTGAAATCTTGTTGTTTGTCGTCGATGAGAACAGCGTGCTTATGCCTGCGTCCTCATTGGCGCCTGCTGAAGTTGACAGCATCTTGATTTCAGGAACAAGTTCATAGAATCTTGATTCGAGTTTGCGGGCTGTCTTCAGTGTCTCTTCAATGCGTGTGCCACGTTGTAGTTCTATCTTCACTGTCACACGGCCGTTATCCGACTGTTGCATGAAGTCGGTACCGATGCATCCGAATATTGCAGGCAGGAGCGATAGCAGGAAGAATCCAGTGATGCAGGCCAATGCTGTTTTCTTGTGTGTCAAGCAGACACGCAACAGGTTGGCATACAGTGCATCAATCTTGTCAAGCAGTCTCACGACAGTGTTGTCGTACGACCATTTCTTTTCAACTGGCTTTATCTCAATCAGTTTTCCGTTCTCAACGACCATTTTCTTGCCCTTGAGCATTACCGAAGCAAGCATAGGGGTAAGTGAGATGGCCACTGTTGTTGATGTACATACTGCTATGGTTACAATCCATCCAAGTTCCTTGAACAGGATGCCAGCCATACCGCCCAGCATTGTCAGCGGAACGAACACGGCAACAATTACAAGTGTGGTTGCGATAACTGAAATCCAGACCTCGTTGGTTGCGTATATTGCCGCTTCGCGAGGGTTTGAACCACGGTCGATGTGCTTTGTAATGTTTTCCAAAACCACAATAGCATCGTCCACAACCATACCGATGGCAATGGTGAGGGAGCAGAGCGATATGATGTTGAGCGAACTGTCGACAACCAGCAGATATATGAAGGCCACAATCAGTGCGATTGGGATTGTCAAGCCGATGATCACTGTCGCGCGCCAGCGTCCAAGGAAGAATAGCACAACCAGCACAACAAAAAGCAATGCGTACATGATTGATTCCGCAAGTGAGTAGATGGCATTCTCTATTTCCTCTGATGAGTCGTAGATGATGTCAATCTTCACGTCGGGAGGCAAGGTCTTTTGCAGTTTTTCCATCTCGTTTCGCACTTCCTCGCAAATCTGAACGGTGTTTGCGCCAGACTGCTTGGTGATCATCAGGCGGACACCTTCGCGTCCGTTGATTTTCTCGTCAAGCGAAAGGTCCTTGATGGTATCGCGGACTGTGGCAATGTCGCGGACGAATATCTGTTTGCCTGATGCCGTCGTTGTCACCACGATGTCGTTGATTTCGGCACTTTCGGCATACTCGCTTCGTACTTGCAATGCGTATTGCTCTTTCTCCATTTTCACGTTGCCTGACGACATGTTCAGGTTGTTTGAACTGATGGCTTGGCCTACAAGTTCCAATGGAATGCCATA
>CALCFP010000322.1 GCA_937900725.1 uncultured Bacteroidota bacterium
AACATTGCATTCAGGATGCGTTGTGCTTCTGCAAGGTAGTTGAATTCACCATCGTTGCCCCATTGGTTTGATGCAAGTAAAAGTGAGGTTATGAAATAAAGTTCGCCGTCTGATGCTGAACCTGGAGAGTTCTGCTCGCCAGTTATTTTGCAGCTCCATGCAAAATATGCGTCGCGGTTTCCGCCTTGATGCTGCATGTATTTCTTTGTCCAGCGCCATAGTTTGTTGAACATTTCCTGCTTGTCCCATTGTACCATGATCATCAATCCGTAGCTCATGCCTTCGGTGCGGACATCGTGATTCTTGATGTCGGAAATGTATGCCAATGAGTCTTCAACTTCAAAATAGATTTTATTCGGACCTTCAAACAGATTGTAGAATGTCTCGTTAAGTTTTGCGTCAATTTGTTCCTGTGTGTAGCCTGCTTCGAGCAGCAGGTTGCGGGTCTTGCCAGGTTCGGGCTTTAGAGAGGGGTCGTTGGTTGGCGTCTCGTTTGCGCATGATGTCATCGACATGGCAACTGCGCACGCTAAAATTAGTTTTGCTTTTTTCATATTATCAGTATTTAATGTGTTCGCATTTTTCGGCAATATATTCACATATACTTTTAAGTATTGCTCAAAATCGATAAATCGACATTATTTGCCAACGATTCGATGTTGTTAAGTGAGGAACCTGAATAAAGTATTGTTATTTCAATCAGACATATAAAAAACACTTTCCACTATGCAATAGTAGTGGAAAGCTGTTCATCATCTTATGTTTTTGTCACATCCTGCTCTTCGCATCCAGTCCTGCGCCTGTTCCTTTGTACTTGTTGCTGGCACTGTTGAAACGGTATGCCAGACGTAGCAATATGCTTGGAGTCTTGTTGTCATTTATCTGGACAACGGCATATCTTCCGTAGTCTGCTTTTACGGGCTGTACGTTTTTGTTCAGCAGGTCAGTACCCGTCAGGCGTATGGTCAGGGCGTCGCCGTCGAAAAATGATTTTTGGATGCTCGCCTCTATTTTGTGAATAGGCTTGCTGATGTAGTATATGTCCTGATTCATTCTGCTGGCATATTCGTAGTTCAAATCAATGACCCAGCTTTCCCAAAAATGGAACGAGTTGTATGCCTGGAAAAACAGTAACGGCTTGTTTAATGTCAGTTTGCGTCTGCCGTCAGTGGCAACTGGGTCGTCCACGGTTACTTCCAGAATTTGCTTTTGTAGTCCTGCAGTATATCGTGGCGACCATTTGCCTATTGTTGGCGAGGCATTTATGAAAAAGCTCATTTGCCTGACTCGTTTGTCGAGATTCGAATATTCAATCATTACAACACCTTCATTGCCGTACGGCGATGCCCATTGCACTATGCGTCTTTTCTTGACTTCTATATTTGAACTGAATGTTATCCATTCCCAGTTCGCGTTAATTGAAAGTGTTCTGTTCTTTTCATTCTGAAGTTTCGGATTGCCACGCTGATAAGCATAACGGTTGTTGTATGTTATTTCATTGCTGAGCATATTGTAGGCAGGACGGATGGTCTTCCCTGTGAAAGTGAGTGAGTATTTTATTTCGCCAATGGCAGATGCGAAACTGAACGACGGGAACCAGTCGTTCTGGTGGCGTTCAATGCTGTTTGCGTCCGACAGGAAGTCGTCGTAATCCATATCTGCGTGTTCAAAGCGCAGGCCTAGGCTTATTTGTCCAAACGGCAGAGGCGTTGAGTATTGCGCAAATCCAGCAATTGTGTTGTCGGTGAGCGTTGCGTCTGCCGAAGGAATGTCGCTTTTGGTAATATTGTATTCTTGGCTTGCCACAACGTATGTTTCTTCGGCGCCAGCCTGCAGTTTGCCGTTCCCGACAGGGTGAGAAATAACCAGTTTTGTTGCGCCCAGACAGGTCTTTGCTTTTGACGAAGATGATATTTCAGCAGGCTTTTGCGTGCTCGACTCGTTTGTGATGGTTTCTGTGATATTTGCCGTACCGGGATTTTTATCAATCCACGTAGAAGAGGATGAGCCGTTATTTGAAAGCTGATTTTCGTTATTTCCAGAATTTTCGGTGGGACTATCTTCCGAAAAATTTTCGTTGAGAGAACTTTCATTTGCCATTTCTGGAGAGGAGGCGTTATCTCCGCAGGCCACGAGACCGAGGAAAAGTCCCAGCGCCACAATTTTTGAATTCCTTATAGTCATGAGAACAACCCTTTTGAAGCATTAACAAGAACAAAAGTAAAGAGAGAACCTGATCTTTCCAATGTTTTGCGTTTTTGCGATTTGATAATTCGTGTAAATGTGTGTAAATTTCTCCCGCTCATGGAAACTTTACAGGAATACCTACAGGACCGCCTTCCCGAAACGCTTTCCCTTTTTG
>CALCFP010000323.1 GCA_937900725.1 uncultured Bacteroidota bacterium
TTTCTTATTTTCAAAAAGCGGTCGCAAAATCTCTTCCGACAGCACGAAATGCTCTATGTGCATAGGGTGCCCGCCGATGGTAGCCGACTGCACAGGCTTGAATGTGCCTGCGCCAACGTGGAGAGTGACATTGTAGTGCTCGATGCCTTTCGCCTTGAGCGACTCAAACACTGCTTCGGTGAAATGCAGGCCCGCCGTAGGCGCGGCCACCGAGCCCTTTTCCTCGGAATATATAGTCTGATAGCGGACATCGTCAATAGCCTCCGACTTGCGGTTCAGATATGGCGGAATAGGTATCTGCCCTGCCCAATCGATTATCTCGCCAAACGCTATCTGCTGATTGTCCCATTCGAACCTTACAAGTTGCGCATCCCTGTCGGCACCAACGCGCGACACACGCAAAACGGTGGATTTGCCATCCAAATCAATCTGCTTGGTCAACTGTCCGTCCTTCCATTTCTTGCTGTTGCCCACGTAGCAAAGCCAAACGCAACTGCGTGTCTGCTCAAACATAAGGTTATACTCCGCAGGCTCGTGCGGTTCGAGGCAGAATATCTCGATGCGCGCCCCCGACTCCTTGAAGAACTCCATTCGCGCACGAATCACCTTAGTGTTGTTGGTGACGATTATGGAATTGGAATTGATGTGGCTGGCAAGATTCCGAAACACATCGTCGGAAATGTCTCCGTTATTGTAAACCAACAGTTTAGACTGATCGCGCTGAGCCAACGGATACTTTGCAATCCGCTCATCGGGAAGCGGATAGTTGAAATCTGATATTGTCAGGTCAGAAGGGATTACCATACTCATTGTCTTTTCAAACGTGAACGATGAAATTTTTCATCATTCAGCCCGCAAAAATAACTTAACTTCGCAGACATTAAAGGTGAGTTCTATAAATTCACCGTTTTAAATATAAATATAACGAAATGGGCTATATGAACTTTTCGGCGCTTTTTGTTTTTTATCGGTATCTTTAAGGGTGTCAGTCGTCAACAGTGCCCGCACTGTATCCTCCTTCCGTCCATAAATCTACTCGATAAAAATTCAAAAATCTCTCGAAATCAATTTATAGAACCCACCTTAATACAGAATTGCTATGAATGTTAAAGTTGGCGACAAAGTCAGGTTTTTGAACGACGTTGGCGGAGGAACAGTTGTCAAGGTTATTGACAGATACAAAGTTATGGTTTTGAACGATGACGATTTCGAAGTGCCTGCCCCTATGAGCGAACTGGTTGTGATAGAATCGTCGGCCGACAAACGCCTGCGCGACACCGACGGCGACGAGCCCAAACCCAAGAAGAAGCCCATCGGCGAAAGCCACAGCGACTTTGAAGAAGACGAAGAAGATGATGACGACGAAACCGCATCGGCACAACTGTCGCTCGACGACATCTTCTACCCTTCGGTTGTCAACGACAAGGCCAATGCCGACTTCCTGAGCGAATACCTTGCATTCGTGCCCAAAGGCGCCAACCAGGGATTCGACATCTATCTTATAAACGACAGCAACTACAACGTGCTATACAGCATCATCGCCACCGACGCCGACGAGCAAAGCGAATCGGAAGCCGTGGGCGTGCTCGAGGCAAACACAAAAGTGCAAGTGTCTGCCCTTTCGATGGATTCTGTCAACATCATACCTGCCTACACCCTGCACCTGTCGTTTTACCGAAAAGGCGCATTCAAGATTAAGGAACCTATTTCAAAAACCATTGAACTGAATCCTGTCAAGTTCTACAAGGAGACATCGTTCCTGAAAAACGACTTCTTTGACGAAAAAGCAATGATGATTGCCATTATCGACGAAAAGGCTTCGGCCGATTCAATCGAAAATATGTCGGACAAGGAGTTCAAGAAACTGCTGTCGGAAAAGAAGAAGGGCGAACGTGACGACCATAAGGATTTTAAATCGGCGAAAGCCAACCAATCGCAGATTGTTGAAGTGGACCTGCACATTCACGAACTGCTCGACGACTTCCGCGGATTGAGCAACGGCGAAATGCTTGAAATACAGATGAAGAAGTTCCGTGAGGAACTTGACAACGCAATGCGCAAAGGCGTCAAGAAGATAGTGTTCATCCACGGCGTAGGCGCTGGCGTGCTGAAACTCGAAATCCGCAAGGAACTTGACCGAATGAAGAAGAAACTCGACTATCAGGACGCATCGTTCAAGGAATACGGATACGGCGCCACCATGGTGAGGATTTTCTAACCTTTTGATAGAAAGTTATTTAAAATAAATAAAAAACAACAAAATGAGAGTATTTTACACAATCGTTGCACTGACCACAATACTGGCCTCGTGCACAGGCGGATCGGCCTCGCCAACCGACAACAGCGAAACGGCTGTCTTCAAAAACGACGACATCGAAATTCACCAGATTGACGAGCATACCTGGCACGGCCACGGACACCGCGTATACAACGAATCGGTCTATATTGTTGAAGGCGACTCGGTTGCACTTATGATTGATGCTGGCTACACCATCCCTGGACTCCGCAAGATAGCGGAGGACATTGTGAAGAAGCCGACCATTTTTGTAGCCACTCACGTGCACCGCGACCATACTGGAAAGGCTGTCAACGAATGGGACTCGGTTTGGATTTGCGATTCTGACACCATAAACATTGCAAAGAATATGTCTGGCTACAAGGGCAAGATTTTCTTTCTTAATGACGGACAGACATTCGACCTTGGCAACAGGACGATAGAGGTGGTATTCACGCCAGGACACACGCCTGGTTCCGTAACTTTCATCGACAAGGAAGCACACTACGGCTTCAGTGGCGACTCCTTCGGATCAACCAGCCTGCTGGTAACCACATCGCTGAGCGAGGTGATAAAGACTTGCAACCGAATGGCCAAATATATGGAGCAGTACGGCATCGACAAACTGTATCCTGGCCACAACCCTGGCGACAATCTTGAGACTCTGCAACGGGTGAACGACTTGGCCGAAATAAGCGCTGGCATACTCAACGGCGACTACAAGCCAAAAACATCGCACTGGCAGAGGGCCATCGAAATTGTAACCAGCATTTTCGACAAGTCAACCGTGTACGTGGTGCCAAACACTGTCGAAGACCGTGGCTTGAGAATAAGTTACGGCAAGAGACAGTTGAAATAGCGGACGGTCTGGAAATCACGTTTTTTTTGAAATACGGAAACGGCGAGTCGTTGGGCTCGCCGTTTTTGGTTATGTGCCTATCCTATCTCGTGCATCAGGGCGGAAGGCGAGGCAATTGACAAATACCAACATACGGCTATATGGTTTTCGACGCGCAATGTTTGAAGAATATAGTTGAGTTCCATATTCAGCAAGATTAGAATCTTTTTACCAAGCGCACAACGGCATCGGTGGCAGAGACGAGCAAAACTGGCAACACGGGCAGAGTGTAGCGTTCCTCGATGCCTCGCTGGAACCACGCCAGATAGACAAGGTAAAATGCCACAACGGCCACAACGGCAAACTTGAACCTGTCGCGCCGATTCTGAACCAACGTCACCCATATCAAGACAAAAAGCGAGAAATGAATTGCAAAAAAGAGAAAGCGGAAAAACTCCATCACGGCATTGCCCCTAAACGTCTTTTGGAACATATACATCGACAAGTTAGAGTGTAGCGACAATCGGCCATACACGCACATCGGACCCGACAAGTGATACATAAACGGACATTTGGCCCGTACAATATGTGTCAACGCATCGAATTGCGACACAACCAACTTCTCTCTTTCAACGAACCAGTCGGGAACCGTCTCGCCGTTTTTGAAAAACGGAGCCTGCCAGCGCAACAACAGATAATAGTCGGAATATGCCTTACGCACACTCTCGG
>CALCFP010000324.1 GCA_937900725.1 uncultured Bacteroidota bacterium
TGCGTCATCGCATTGTCCGAAACTATAAGGCCGAGGCTGAAGGAGTCACTGACGATTTCATCATTTCCGAAATTCTGAAAAGCGTAAGTTTCTGATATGCTGAAAAGAGTTGCGTTGCTGAAAGTCTTGATGTTGCTGATGCTTGTGTCGGCAAGCCAATGCCATGCCCAACGCAGGACAAAGGTTGAGTTGGTGCAGGCAAGGTCGATTAAGTCCGATGCCAACCTTTTCAATGGAGCCCGACGGCTGATTGGCGATGTGATGTTCAAGCAGGACAGCGCCATAATGGAATGCGACAGCGCCCATTTCTATTCGGACCGCAATATGTTCGACGCCTTTGGACATGTGCATCTTTATAAATTGAACGACACCAGCATCGATGTAAAGGCCGATTTCCTTCGTCACGACGGCGACCGCAAGATGGCCCATTTCCGTAGGAACGTAATACTTCGCGACAGCGCTATTGTTCTTACCACCGACTCGCTCGACTACAACCTGCATGAAGACATAGGCTCGTATGAGCACAGGGCAACCATTGTCGACAGCCTGACGGTGCTGAAGAGCGTCAAGGGATTCTATTATCACCATAGGAATGAGGTGAATTTCCTCGACAATGTGACGGTGGACCACGACAGTGCAGTGTATCAAATGTTTACTGATACATTACGTTACGAGACAGATACAAAGATTATCAAGTTTTTTGGCCCTACAGAATTTTACAACGACACAAACTACATGTATGCCCGATATGGCTGGTACAATACTGTTACAGAAAAATCAATGTTCAAGTACGATGCATTCTTCCGCAATCCGAATCAGACCATAACTTGTGACAGTTTGTTGTTCAATCGGTTAGACGAGAGTGGCGTGGCATATTCAAATGTTGTTGCCACAGATACGGTTCAGAATGTTGTGGTTACTGGCAATTATGTCGAAGTTCATAAAGAGCCTGAATTGCTGTTTGTCACTGACAGCGCTCAGTTGGTTTATGTCATAAATGGTGATTCGCTGTATTTGCACGCTGACACGTTGAAACTCTGCCGTGACACCTCGGGGCTTTTCCGTACATTCAGGGCTTATTGGCATGTGAGGGCTTACAAGTCCGATTTGCAGTTGCAGACGGATTCCATATTCTTCTCAATGAAGGACAGCATTGCTCAGTTCTTCGGCAACCCAATTTTTTGGGTTCAGGGCAACCAAATTACGGCTACCTATCTGGAGGCTTACCTGAAAAACAATAAGTTGGATAAATTTAAGTTGTTCAAGATGGGAATGATAGTGTCGCCGTACGATAGTGCTCACTATAATCAGATAAAGGGTTCCGAAATGGTTGGCTATCTGCGTGACAATGACTTGCACAAGGTTGATGTGTTCAAGTCGGCGCAGACACTGTATTTCCCTGTTGATGACGGCGAAATCATGGGCATGAACAAGGGGTCCAGCACTGATATGACGATTTATTTGAAAAACAGGCAACTGAGCCGTCTGGCATATCGTTCTCAACCAACATCCGATATGTATCCGGTGGAGAATCTTTCGACTGGCGACATGCAGATACCTGGATTTAAATGGTATGAGTCAATCAGGCCCAAATGTCCCGCCGACATTTTCATTTGGGATAGCAAGAATTCCGATGCTTCGTCTTCACGTCGAATGGTGCAACAATCTACTGAACAGAAAAAGAAAGGACCTGCCAACAGACCAGTTGCGCCAAACCGAGCCAATGGTGCTGTCAAGAGCCGTTGATGGTAGTTTTTCCATGCTTTTTGTCGCCGACATTCCTCTTTCGGGTTCCCAATCTTGCTCCATTGTAGCCATAATAATGTATTTTGAATGCTTGTTTTGTGTAGTAAGATGATGAATGTCAGATATTTGTGAAATATTTTGCAAAATCTTCGGTCGGGTGTTGTACGGAAAGAACTTTTTTCTACTTTTGTCGCCGGAGAGATGGCAGAGCGGTTGAATGCGGCGGTCTTGAAAACCGTTGACCTGAAAGGGTTCGGGGGTTCGAATCCCTCTCTCTCCGCCAAGGAGACTGGTATTCAATAAGATACAAAAATTAGTCCCATAAATAGTCCCAATTTTGAGGACTATTTTTTTTTGTGATACCTTGTGACTTCTTGTGAATTTCAATGACTTTGCAAATTGCACTTGTATTGTGTACGTGCATTTACGCATCCCCTTTTATCTAATGAAATTGCGTTTTGTGAACTTGCTAAAGCCATCTTTGCTGCTTAACAATAGCCGATTGGCTTATCCGTCAACTAAAGAATGACTTTGTTGACTTGTGAGCACATTAGTAATCTGTAAAATCCCTTTTATAAATTTTCCCCGTGCCATCGCAATATTTACAATATATGTATCCTTTTAGTTCCCTTTCTCTTGCACAATATGGACAAGTAACCATGTGTTTGTGCAGTTCAGACTCTTTAACAGTGAGGTATTTGTGCTTTAGATGCCAATCTTCGTGACAGTCACAGCACATTACTTTAAGGAACCTGTTTGGGTAATCCCACAGGTTTTTGTCTTCAATATACAATTTGTGGTGTATTTGAAGATTCCTTCTCTTTCTGTTACAAACTTGACAAGTGGAATTCACTTTGTTCCTCATTCGCCATTTAAAACTTTCCCATCTGGGGTCATTTAGCTGTCCATTGTGATCAAACATAATTAATAAAAATTAGGTTAAAATTTTTTTCTTCAATCAAAAACGCAGTTTGACGCGAAGTGGCTTGCAATAAACAAATAGGAATTGCCACGTTTGTCAAGGTCTCACAACGTGAACCTTGACAATTGCAGAAAACGCAGTTATCTTTGAAAAAAGATTTTAACATTTTGATAATGCCGCATATTAAGTGATTTTGCATACGCCGGATTTCCTCCCATGATGTCTTTTTCATAACCTTCCATCGAATCTGATAAACCTGTGTATCTATCCGAAAGGCCCAACATGTGTAGTGTCTCATGGAGCACTCCCATTACGGCACCTGGAGCAAGGCAATCTGCATT
>CALCFP010000325.1 GCA_937900725.1 uncultured Bacteroidota bacterium
AGCGACGGAAATTTAAATGGCATACCTGGCAACTATTGGACACCGATAGGCACTTACTCCAATAATTTCAGTGGCACTTTCGATGGCAATGGACACACCGTAAGCGGACTTTACTTCGACAATACTAGTTTTAGCATCTATCCTGCAGGAGGCAACTATGTCGGACTAATAGGCTACGCAACCAACGCCACCATAAAGAATGTAGGCGTTATTGATTCATATATAAATGGTAATCATCCTGTTGGCGGAATATGCGGATATTCATTCAAATCTACCATAAAAAATTGCTACTGCACCTCCACCATAGTTGGCACAATAGTAGGAGGAATATTAGGCGAAGACAATTCCAGCAGTACAATAGCCAACTGCTACTTTGCAAGCAGTAGCACCATCACCAATTGCTACCCTATTTGCGGGGGGTATAATAATAAAGGCAGTTACAGCAAAAATTATTATTTAGAAACATCTATAAGCGATCCAAAAGCAACCCTTGTGACTGCCGAGCAGTTTGAAAGCGGATATGTGGCTTACCTGCTGAATGGCTCAAGCTTAAGTGGCACTGTTTGGCGGCAAAACATTGGCCAAAATGGTGACAAGTATCCAGTGCTTGACATAACTCACAATATGGTTAGTGGCTACACTACCGAATCGAACAATGTGATTACCGTAACTGGAAATATGGTGCTTTCAAATGACTTTGTGATCCCTTCAGGCAAGACATTGAAAATTCCTGCTAACACTTCAATCAAAACCACAGGTACGGCCATCATTACCAACAACGGAACCATCAAATGCACTGGCGACATCTATGGCAACAACCTTGCAGGTTCAGGCAGTTTCCTAACAGAAAAACTGAGTGAATCAAACATAACAATGTCTTCATCATTTGTTTACAAGGGTGACTATTACACTCTTGGAAATGGTCTGGATGCTGTTATTAGCGCAGACCGCACTATCTGTGGAAAAAAATTCACGTTCAACAGTTCGGCTTACACCGTGACCTACGATTACAACAGAAACGTCAACAATAATGCTAAAGTCACCTGGAACGGTCCTTCTGGAAAATTTTCAAAGGGATTCAGCATTACAAAGAAGGACCTCACATTGAGCAACTTCACAGCCGACAGCAAAACCTACGATGGCACTACAGTCGCAACAAATTGCAAATTTACCGACGACCGTGTCAACAACAACGATAAAATTACTTTTACATACAACTATGCTTTTGCCGACAAAAACGTTGGCACTGGCAAGAATGTAAACTTCACAGACATTGCAATAATCGGTGGTTCCGAAGCAGGCAACTACAACCTGATAACAACTTCAGGCACTGCTAAAGCTGACATTTCGGCTAAGACACTCACCGTCAGCATCGACAAAGCCGACAACAAGGTATATGACGGTACAGCAACCGCAACTGGTACAATATCAACATCGGGCATCGTGTCTGGCGACATTGTCAATGTAAGCTACAGCGCTAGCTTTGACAACAAAAACGCTGGCACTGGCAAAACTGTCACATTCAATTTTGCCAAGAATGGTGCAGATGCAGACAATTATGTATTTGCATCAGCTTCAGGCACTAAAAATGCAAGCATCAGCAAGCGCGACATTGCCTTGAGCAACTTCAAAGCCGACAGCAAGACTTACGATGGAAATGCAACCGCAACTGGCTCATTCGCCGATAACCACATTGGAAATGATGCAGTTACATACAGCTACACAGCCAACTTTGACAACAAGAATATTGGCACACAAAAGACTGTCAACTTCAGCAATATCGCAATCAACGGTGGTGCCGATGCAGGCAACTACAACCTGACAACAACTTCAGGCACTGCAAAAGCTGACATTTCGGCAAAGGCACTCACTGTCAGCATTGACAAAGCCGACAACAAGGTATATGACGGCACAACAACTGCAACTGGCACAATATCAACATCGGGCATCGTGTCTGGCGATGATGTCAATATTAGCTACAATGCTAACTTTGACAACCAAAACGCTGGCACTGGCAAAACCGTCACATTCAACTTTGCCAAGAGCGGTTCCGATGCTGGCAACTACAACCTAAAAACAACATCAGCCACTGCAAAAGCCGACATCAACGCAGTTGCGGAAGAAGTTGTAGTTACTATTGCGCTGAAAGACAAGACCGTTATGTACAACGGCGCAGAGCAGACATATAAATATGAAGAGTCGCTCGAGACGGCATCAAGCAACAGCCTGTATGCAGTAAGCTTCGACAACATTTCGGCAACAGCCCAGCCTGAAGTCAAGGGAACAAATGTCGGCGAGTACGCATTTGGTTGGAAGTCAGACGACTTCAGCAACACCAACAGCAACTTCAGCAACGTGCGCTTCGACATCACCGATGCCAAGCTTACAATAGAGCCATACATCTATGCCGAGGTTTATGTAACCGAGAACAGCGACAACGTGGTTTACGACAGCACCGAGCATGTTGTTTCAGGCTACATGCTTGCCATTGCCGACACAACAGGCATGCTGGCCGAGAGCGACATCACGTTCAGCGGTGACAGCATTGTAAAGGCTACAGCGGCAGGCGTTTACGACATGAACGTTCTGGCAAGTGACTTTGCAAACACCAACGCCAACTTCAGCAACGTCAAGTTCAACATTGTTGACGGCCAGCTGACAATCAGCAAGGCTGCAGAGCCAAGCACCATGCCGGAGGCTTCAATTGAGACATACTATCTAAAGACACACTTCATTGCCTTGCCAGCCAATTGGGCATGGGCAGAGGATGCCGACCTTAACATTGGCAGCAACAGCGCCATAGCCAACTACGTGGGCGCCGATGCAGGCAACTACGTGAAGGAGAGCCAGACCGTGAGCATCAACCGCGTGGCATGTCCACACAGCGAGGGCAGCGTGGTTTACGACTCGCTACCTGCAACATGCACACACAGAGGCTACACCGGCAACTTGAGCTGCAAGCTTTGCGGTGAGATTTATGAGATGGGAGACAGCACCGAGATGCTTCCTCACACACCAGTTACAGATGCAGCCGTAGCAGCCACATGCCACTCAACAGGCCTGAGCGAAGGCTCGCACTGCTCAGTATGCGGCACAGTGCTGGTTGCACAGGTTGAAACAGCCAAGATAGCACACACACCTGTTGTTGATGCAGCCGTTGCGGCAACATGCACAGCTACAGGACTTTCAGAAGGCTCACATTGCTCAGTATGCGACTCAGTATTGGTTGCACAGGTTGAGTTGCCAGCCTTAGGCCACAAGATAGAGATAATGGCCAGCGTATCGGCAACATGCAGCGCAACTGGCCTTACCGAAGGACAACGTTGCTCAGTATGCGGCGACACACTCGTGGCACAGGAAATAATTCCGATGCTTCCACACACCATAATGGTAATGGCCGGCGTATCGCCAACCTGCACTGCAACAGGACTTACCGAGGGCAAGAAGTGCTCAGTATGCGGTGAGATAATAGTGGCACAGGAGGTTATTCCAGCCTTAGGCCACACAATCGTGGTTGACGCAGCTGTTGCAGCAACCTGCACCGAGGACGGCTACACGAGAGGCGTGCACTGCGAGGTCTGCGGCGAGATCATCTTCGCACAGGATATCATCCCGAAGACCGGCCACAAGACGGTCACGCAGCCTGCCGTGGAGGCGACCTGCCTGAGGACCGGCCTGACTGAGGGCTCCTACTGCTCTGTCTGCGGCGAGATCTTCAAGAAGCAAAAGACCACGCAGGCGCTCGGACATGACTACGTCTGGTACGTCTGCACGCGCTGCGGCGACGATCAGACCAGCAAGGGCCTTGAATTCCGCTCGATGGGCAACGGTACCTGCGCTGTCTGCGGACTCGGCAAGTGCGCCGCGTTCGACATCATCGTGCCCGCATACTCGCCTGCCGGAGACAAGGTCGTGTCCATCGACCCCGATGCCTTCAGCTTTGCAAAGACCGGGATCAGCCCGAGAAGCATCCTGATGCCGGAGGGCATCACGAGCATCGGCGCCGGCGCCTTCAAGGGGTGCGCGTCGCTGACGAACATCAATATCTCCGATAAGATCGTGGAGATCGGTCTCGGCGCCTTCGACGGATGCACCAACGTGGGTGTCGTCTACGACAACGCCGTTTACCTCGGCTATGACGACAATCCCTACTACGCACTGGTCGCCTGCACCAACAAGAACGCCGCCTCCTGCATCATCAATCCCGATACCTGCATGATCGCGTCCGGCGCCTTCGCCGACT
>CALCFP010000326.1 GCA_937900725.1 uncultured Bacteroidota bacterium
TTTCATCAAGGGAGAAACCGACGAAGCCAATGGTGCGAAACTCCCTCCGTTCCCATTCATCTGCCTGCTCGTTTCTGGCGGACACACCCAAATACTGCTGCTCAAGAGCCATTTCGACATTGAAGTATTAGGTTCCACCATCGACGACGCCGCTGGCGAAGCCATCGACAAGGCAGCCAAAATCATGGATCTCGGCTATCCTGGCGGACCCATCATCGACCGCCTCGCCAAGGAAGGCAACCCCGACGCCTACCACTTCGCCACGCCAAACATTCCCAACTACGACTACAGTTTCAGCGGACTCAAGACAAGTTTCCTGTACCACATACGCGACCAGAAGAAAATCAATCCAAACTACATACAGGAGAATCTGCCCGACCTTTGCGCATCGCTCCAAAGCACCATCATCGACATCCTTCTTTATAAACTGAAAAAACTGGTGAAAGAGACTGGCATCAAACAGGTGGGCGTGGCTGGCGGCGTTTCGGCCAACTCGGGCCTGCGTCAGGCGCTGATTGACTATGGCGAGAAGGAAGGGCTGAAGATTTTCATACCTAAAATCTCGTTCACTACCGACAATGCCGCAATGATTGCCATTACGGGCTACTACAAATATCAGGCTGGATTGTTCACCACTCACGACGTGGCGCCTATGGCCCGTATGGAGATAAAGTAGCGGTTGGAGGTTGGCCGTTAGTTTTTAGTTGTTAGTTATTGGTTTTTTGGATGTTTATGGCAAATTTTTGATTACGTTTGTCTATAAGCAAGTTCCGCAAATTCATTTCGGCCTGAAAGGTCAGCAACCACATAGCCCAACGGCAAGCAAAGCGTCGCCTTGGGTGATATGTCAAGTTTAAGCCTTTCGCCCTGAATGGGCAAAAGCATTTGTTTGGATTAGTGTTATTTGCAGTCTATTAATCATTAACGGCATAAGAAAAATGACCCATTCCACAATCCTAACCCTTTCGGCATTGATGGCAATTTCAATGCTTGCAACATCGTGCGGACCAAAAGAGACCGCAACATTGTCGGATGACACTATCGACCTAACCCCGGCATTCGAAAGTGGCGACACCGTAAACTTTTACGACATTCTAGATACGGCATACGTGATTAGACTTGAGACATCGGACGAATGCCTGATTGGTTCAGCATCATACAGAGTCTTAGATAAATACATCTGCGTTAGTAGAAGAAATTCTTCTACACCGATTTTGTTCTTTGACAGAAACGGCAAATTCGTCAACTCAATAAAAGAGGGAAACGGGCCAGGCGAGTTACAAGATACTTACTCCCTGCGCATAGTCGATGACAAAAAACGGAATAGGATAATAGTTCAAAATATGGACCAGTTAAAGTATTACGACTACGACTTGAAATATACCGGTTCTTCTAAACTTCCATATTACGGTTATGGCGGTTTTGGTGTTGCTGCCGACAATTATGTGTTATGGGTTTCTTTTTACAATCCGGGGAAACCGGAATGGGGCGAATTTACCGACTGCAACCTGTTGATTATCGACACTAACATGAATATTTTGGATGGTTACGTGCATTATAAGTTGCACTGGACTGGTCCAACGCCCCCCCACACCCCTGTGAACCCATTTCTTGGCGGTTCGTTTGTACAAGGCAATGACTATGTATTTTTTCAAGAAGTGCAATGGGATACCCTGTTTGTTTACGATACAGCCTTTCATGCGTTGGCTGTCAATTATCCAAACAAGGCAAATATCAACATTGAAGAAATCAATAATGACAATATGTATGCTTTTAAGAATGGTGAAAAAAACAATTACATTGAAAGAATAATGAATTTTGAAAACTACATATTGTTTATAATCAATCCTGCAGGCTGGGTCTTGTATAGCACGTCGACAAAAAAATCCGTATTTATAAAACCATTTCCTTATTCTTATGCATACAGGTTCGGCAATTGCGCAGTTGAACCATTCGATTATGAAGATTTAGAGCGTTGCAAAGACAACGATGAAGCAAAGTTGTCGGAACTTAAACGCGTCTTGTCAGAATCAGACTACGCCAAACTTGAAAGCCTTACCGAAGACGACAACCCGGCACTCGTAATCTATCAACTGAAAAAGACGATTGAATAGGCAGGCATTGCAGTGCGTAAGTACAATATCGTTTGCCGAAACAGATAAACAATTAAATTTGCGCGCAATAACAAAAAAATAGAAAATGAGCGTTTTTGAATCTATCATCATTGCAATTGTAGAAGGACTTACCGAGTTTTTGCCCGTATCGTCAACCGGACACATGATAATAACCCAAGGCCTGTTGGGTGTTGAAAGCACCGATTTTGTAAAGGCATTTACGGTGATTATACAGTTTGGCGCCATTCTTTCGGTGGTGGTGCTTTACTGGAAGCGATTTTTCAAACTGAACCAGACGCCAGCCCCTGAAGGAGCATCGGCACTGAAGAAGTTCATCCATAAGTTCGATTTCTACTGGAAACTGCTGGTGGCATTCATTCCCGCCGCATTCTTCGGACTGCTTTTCAGCGACAAGATTGACGAGATGCTCGAAAGCGTGACCGTTGTTGCCACAATGCTTGTGGTAGGAGGCATATTCATGCTGTTCTGCGACAAGATTTTCAACAAGGGCTCTGAAGAGACGAAACTGACCGAGAAACGCGCCTTTTGCATCGGCTTGTTCCAATGCATAGCAATGATTCCAGGCGTTTCGCGTTCAATGGCAACCATAGTGGGCGGCATGGCGCAGAAACTCACACGCAAGGCGGCCGCCGAATTCTCGTTCTTCCTGGCCGTTCCCACAATGTGCGCCGCAACCGGCTACAAATTCCTTAAACTACTGCTTGAACCTGACGGGATGCAAATCCTTTCCGACAATATCGGGGTGCTGCTCGTAGGCAACATTGTCGCCTTTGTAGTAGCGCTGCTCGCCATAAAGTTCTTCATCAGCTTTGTCACAAAATACGGATTCCGCCTGTTTGGCTGGTACCGCATACTTGTTGGCGGACTGATTCTGGTGCTCATGGCTTGCGGATTCAATCTGTCGGTTTGCTAACCGGTTTCTCGTATAACGAAAAAAATTGATGATTATGGATAATACGCTTTTCAGCCATATTGGACAATTCAAGAAGCGTGCCGAAGGAAAGATTCCTTCGCAGTCGCTAAGCCATCAGCTGCTTGACAAGACCGTCAGCCTTCTGTTCCCTATCCTTTGCGACGACACTCAGTCGACCGAAGCCCGTTTCTACGACATGAAGCACCTTATGGAAATGGCTCTCTCGCAGTTGTCGTACACCGACGAGGAGATTGTAAGCGAAGTGGAGGCTTTCGCCAACTCGCTCGAACTGTTGTATTTAAGAATGATTGAGGATGCAACGGCCATATATAACGGCGACCCTGCAGCCGAATCAATTGAGGAGGTTGTGGTTACATATCCCGGGTTCTACGCCATCGTAGTTTACCGTCTGGCACATCAACTATACGAACAGAACATACCTGTGCTGCCGCGTCTGTTCACCGAGTATGCCCATGGCAAGACAGGCATCGACATTCACCCTGCCGCACAAATAGGCCACTCGTTCTGCATCGACCATGGCACTGGCATCGTCATTGGCGAGACAACCACCATTGGAAACAATGTAAAACTATATCAAGGCGTTACGCTTGGCGCATTGAGCGTTGACAAGGCCGAGGCAGGCGTAAAGCGTCACCCGACTATTGAAGACGAGGTGACCATCTACGCTGGCGCAACCATCCTGGGCGGCAAGACTGTCGTCGGACACAACTCTGTCATAGGCGGCAACGTGTGGCTGACCGATAGCGTTGAACCTTTTTCAACCGTATTCAACAAAAGCAACGTTTACGTCAAGAATAAGAAATGATTCGCAATTAGTTATATCGTATTCGATTAATCGATTAACACTTTAGACAATTTCTAATTTGTAATTTATGAAGGCAAACAACATACTTGACTTGATTGGCAACACGCCTGTAATGCGACTCGCCAAACTTTTTCCTGAAGCCGAAGTGTGGATTAAGGTAGAGAACAAGAATCCTGGCGGCAGCACCAAAGACCGCGTGGCGCTCAAAATGATTGAGGATGCCGAAAAAAAAGGCCTTTTGGACAAAGACACTGTCATAATTGAACCTACCAGCGGAAACACAGGCATAGGATTGGCAATGGTTGCCGCCGTGAAAGGATACCGACTGATGCTTGTAATGCCTGATTCAATGTCGATTGAACGCCGTAAACTGGCCTCCGCATACGGTGCCGAAGTGGTGCTCACTCCTGCCGCACTGGGGATGAAAGGCTCCATTGACAAGGCCAACGAACTGGCAGCAAGTATGAAATCGTGGATTCCAATGCAATTCGACAACCTGTCGAACCGCCAGGCACATATCGAGACAACCGCCAAGGAGGTGATTGCCGACTTTCCTGAAGGCATCGACTTCTATATGAGTGGAGTTGGTACTGGCGGTCACCTTACTGGCGTGGGAATTGAAATAAAGAAGAAATGGCCAAACGTGAAAGTTTGGGCTATTGAGCCTTCCGACTCGCCCGTACTGAAGGGCGGAACGGCTGGGCCGCACAAGTTGCAAGGCATTGGCGCAAATTTCGTGCCTGGCAATTTGGATTTGAACATTGTTGATGAAGTTGTGGACGT
>CALCFP010000327.1 GCA_937900725.1 uncultured Bacteroidota bacterium
ACAGGCTTGAAATACAACGAGTCGTTCGACAAAATCAACAACACGTTCGCACTTGGCGTCTGCTATAAATTTTAGGGAATTAACCTCAACACAATAAAAAGGAGTCCACACAGACTCCTTTTTTTGTGCCTTAACGACACGCATACTCAAGAACTTTCAATTTCAGACACTGATTTTTTATCTGGCTTTATGTCTTTCTTCACACTGCCAATAAAAAAATGCTCCGTAAAACGTAATTTTTCCACCACTGAAATTCATTCCACCACAAAGACATTTTTGTACTAATAAAAGTGACAGAAAACAGGAATCTTGCCATCGTAAAAACTTTAAAACAATAAAGATATGAACGCAAGATCACTTTTATTCACTGTCATTTTCGGCTCCGTGGCCATTGGCGTCAATGCCGAATCGCAAGTGTCAAGCACGATCATCCCGAATGTATTTTCAGTCGAAAATTCGGGGGCAAGTTTTGCAAAACCTGCAAAACTGGCAACAGACCAAATGGAAAGTTACGCAATGCTACCCGACCCTTTTGCATGGTCCGACGGCTCAGGGCGCTCGGAAGATTTCGCCGATTGGGAGAAACGCCGCAACGAGATAAAATCGGAAGTGGAGTATTACGAGATTGGCGAAAAACCCGAAGTTGACCGCGAACAGGTTGACGCCGATTTTGAAAACGGCGTGCTGACCGTGACCGTAAGAGTTGGCGAAAACATAGCCACTCTGACTTCCAATCTGACAATTCCTTCGGGCGACGGTCCGCACCCTGTATTCATCGCAATGGGGATGTCGAGCCTATCATCGTTATTCAACGGATGCATTTCAATGTCCTTCAGCCACGACCAAGTGGCAACCTACGGATCCGACAGCAAGCGTTATCCAAACGACCCATTCAATGTCCTTTATCCCGAACTTTACGACAACGGCAACTACAGCAAATGGGCGTGGGGTGTCAGCCGACTGATTGACGGTCTTGAAATTGCAAAAGAGAAAGGGCAACTGAATGTCGACCTTGAACATATAGCCTTGAGCGGATGCTCCTATGCTGGCAAGATGGCAATGTTTGCCGGAGCATACGACGAGCGCGTGGCTCTCACCGTTGTGCAGGAATCTGGTGGCGGTGGCGCAAGTGCATGGCGAACCATCGACTATACAAGCAAGCAAATCAAAAAGAGCGTTGAAGGCATCGGCAACACCAACTATTCGTGGTTTATGACAAGCATGCAGCAATTCAGCGGGAAGCAAGACATTCTGCCTCACGATCACCACGAGATTCTGGCCATGTGCGCGCCACGTGCACTTCTGGTTTTGGGAAATACCGATATGGAGTGGCTCGGCGACTTCTCTACATACATCACATGCCGCGCCGCTGAAAAAATTTACGAAACATTCGGAATCGAAGACCGATTCGGATTCGTAATCGACGGCGGGCACGGACACTGCAGCGCCACCAACGCTGAAAATGAAGCAGTGAAAGCATTTGCGCAGAAATTCATCTTCGGCGACACAACCGTCAACACGATGATTCGCACCATCACCGACGGCAGCAACTATGCGAAAATGGACACCGTCAACTACGAACGCTGGTACGAAGGTTGGAAGCCTGCAAACCCTAATCAGCCAAAAGCCAAAATCACAGAGCCACAAGGCAGCATCACATACTCCGCCGACGAACTTCCTGAGTCTATAAATGTCAAAGTCGATGTTGAAGACATAAACAACGACGTGGAAAAAGTTGAATTCTTTGTTAACGGAATAAAGGTAAAAACCGCCTACACACAACCTTACGAATACAACTTGAGCGGAATGGAATCCGGCACTTATAATGTATATGCAGTTGCCACCGACTCCACTGGACTATACAAAAAATCAAACACCATTACCATCACTGTCAAGACACCAATAATTGGTGTCGAAAAGGCCGAGACCGCCCCAAACATCGACGGAAAGATTGACGAGGCATGGGCCAATGCCGTAAAACTTTACGCCAACAACGTACTGACCGGTACCGGAGGCAACGGCAGCAACAACTGCAGCGGATATGTCCAATTGCTTTGGGCCGAAAACTACATTTACGCACTTTGCGACGTAACCGACAATGAACTCATCAACGACGGTGGCGATGTTTATGAAAACGACAACGTAGAACTGTACTTCGACTGCAACAATTCAAAAGGCGGTTCATACTATGCCGACGACGTTCAACTATCGTTCACCTACGACAGTCCGTCACACA
>CALCFP010000328.1 GCA_937900725.1 uncultured Bacteroidota bacterium
TAACAAAAAAGGGTTCCTACGGAACCCTTCAAAATCAATTAACCCAAACCTTATGAAAAAAAACTACTTTTGTCTTTAAAAGACTTTGTAAAGATGGAACATAACGCATAAAATAGCAATAGTCAAACATCGTGTTTTTTTATGATTGATGGCAATATTAATCAAACCAAATATCACTGAATTTTTATGTCAGAATTTTTTTAAATCACACAACATTCTTATTTCTAAAATATTATACACATTCATATTATATATTATATCAACATCAGAAGTATTACATAAACTTATAAAATTGGGTTTATATCGTCGTTAACACACATATTTTGCAGTTAACAAGAAACAGAATCATTGTTTTGTTCAATATTGTTTAAACCGATCACACAACATTCTTTTTTTAACAACAAACATATTGAAAATCAAGCAAATTTTAGAATGATTATATTTGTCCGATAATTTATATTATGTTAAATAGAATACAAAGTCAAACTCATATCTGTCTTTCAAATCATCTTCATCGCCAGAGCAGTAAAAATCACCATATTCAGGACATATTACGCCGCTACAATGTATAACGTATATATACATCAAAATAACAAGAAACACAGAAAGTATGAAATATAAATAATTTGTGGCGATTGTTTGTAAATGCAGAATGTCCATAAGATGATTTCTTACTTAAATGTTTTGCCAAATATACCTTGGTATTGTAAAAATCAGCATTAATTGATGCGTACCAAGATCCGCCTTCTCTGGCAGCAACGAATTACATGGCTTGAAGAAAATCGGCAACTTGTATTTCAGTGTCTTAT
Source organism: uncultured Bacteroidota bacterium (assembly GCA_937900725.1). Lineage (GTDB taxonomy): Bacteria > Bacteroidota > Bacteroidia > Bacteroidales > SZUA-534 > RUG13583. The sequence goes on from CALCFP010000328.1 coordinate 810, forward strand.
TAATTATTTATCAATTATTTAACTCGTCCACCTTTAATAAATGCCTTTTTGTAGAATACATTATCAAGACTGTTTACTTCAACACCTTTGGAAGTACTGGCATGCACAAATTTGCCGTTTTTAAGGTAAATGCCAACGTGATTTGGCTTTTTTCTGCGTTTTTCGTCTGTACGGAAAAAGACCAAGTCTCCTTCTCTCAACTTTCCACGCCTGATTCTATTGCAGTTTCCGTAAATATCCTCGACAGTACGATGCAAACTTGAGCCATACACCTCTTTATATATAGCGCCTGCAAAACCGGAACAGTCAACACCCTTTTTAGTGGTGCCTCCTAGCCTATACTTGACACCTAGCCACGAAGAGACTGATTTATAAAACTTTATATTGTCCTTTTTGGTTATTTCCACACCAAATCTTCTTGACAATGCCTCGCGTTCGCTTACTGCAGCACTTTTAGACGTTACGCACGACGACAAAATGGAAACAAGTCCTGACAAAAGAATAATATGCCGTATCAGTTTTTTCATCCAATTCTGCTTTTCTTCTGTTTTTAGATGATGACGCAAATAGTTATTTTTTATCAAAAATACTATGTTAACAATTTATTTAATTATTTACAATATTGGAAAATTTTGATTTCAGAATAACTACAACTAATATTTTACAAAAGTAAACACTATTACTTGTCAAATATATTACACATGTAAACCCTTTTTGACCGCTTTGTTTACATCCTTAGCCAATGTTGGTCCGTAATAAATAAAGCCGGAAAAAACCTGAACTAGCGTCGCTCCAGCCTTGAGTTTACTAATTGCATCTTCAGGAGACATGGTGCCGCCCACGCCAATGATTGGCAGCTTACCGTTGGTCTTTTCGCTTATATATTTGATAATCTCAACCGACCTATCACGTAGCGGCTTGCCACTCAATCCGCCATTAGCAATGGCTTCAACGCGCTTAGGATCGGTTTTCAAGCCGTCACGACGAGTGCTTGTATTGCTAGCCACAACGCCGTCGATACCGTTCTGCGCAATGACATCCAAAGTTTCGTCAATCTGCTGAAAATCCAGATCAGGCGATATCTTAAGCAGAATGGGCTTATACACCGCCTTTTTCGACCGCAACTGCGTCAAAGCGCCCAAAATGCCGTCAAGAGCCTCATGGCCCTGCAGTTTTTTCAGATTTGTCACATTGGGACAACTGACATTGACTGTTATATAGTCGACATAATCGTACAAGCCTTGAAAACACGTTACATAATCGTCAATGGCGTTCTCGTTAGGCGTAGCCGTGTTCTTGCCTATGTTGCCGCCAATGACAATCTTGTGATTGCGATTGCGTAACTTCTTTACAGCCTCCTCCAAACCGTTGTTGTTGAAGCCCATACGATTAATGATGGCACCATCGTCGGGCAGACGGAACAAGCGTGGCTTTGGATTGCCTGGCTGCGGACGAGGCGTAACCGTGCCTATTTCGACATGGCCAAAACCCATATTCCCTAGCATTGAATAAACCTCGGCATTCTTGTCAAATCCTGCGGCTACGCCTATCTTATTCGGAAACTTGATACCACAAAACTCTGTTTCCATTTGTAAACTACGGGGATTCAGAAACAATCCCATGATTTTGCCCAATCCTACGCTACCAGCCACTTTAAGACCCGTGTTGATGATGTGGTGAATCCTTTCCGGGTCGGTGCGGAACAAGATTGGCCTAATAACACTTTTATACATTCAAAAAATTAGTTTTTAATGTTCAAATATAAAAAAATGCCAATGTCGGTATTTGACATTGGCACAATAGTAATCTACAGACTTGCTAACAGGCAAAGACCGTATATATAACAGAATTACTGCTTGTTATAAATAACGAACGTATTGTCGGAATATAGAACAACTATTTGCTTCACTTCAGATGCCCGCTGAGTTATTTGCTCAACTACAGGCGAAATGTCCCGCAATGGTGAATCCTGCTGCTGCGTGGCAGCATTACCATTATCGTGTACGTCAACTACAGGCTCTGGCATCGGTAAGCCTTGCTGGACATCCTGTTTATCGTCCTTATCTACTTCATTTACGACTGTCGTGTCTTCAATGCTGTCGAAAATGGAAGTTTGCACTGGTTTCTTGTATATTTCGCCGCGTCCCATTAGCAGCCAATCTGTATTGTAGTGTGGAAAAGCATTCAAAATCTTCTGTAACAACTCAAGGCTAGGACCATTTCTGCCATTTAAAATATGTGAAATATTAGATCGCTGAATACCCAATAAATCAGCGAAAGCAGAAGAATTCAAACCTTCAGAAGCGATAATTTTCGCAATTCTTTCTCGCATTTCCATATCATCAAAATTTGACTTTACAAATGTAACATTTTGCATTTATCTACAAAAATACATTTGTAAGTTGTATATTATTTACATTTGTATACCAAACAATATACACCTGTTAAATATTTACTAAATCATTAGTTTATATAACCATTATATATGATTGGGTATAAAATATTTACATTGATTAAAAAACAACAAAATGCCGTTATTTTAAGCATTTATGCAAAATAACGACCGCATACATTAATGTATTGGTTTAATAGAATAATTTATCTTTGTGATTATTCGGCATTTACAAACGCACAAATACAATATAAATATTTGTAAACTAACGTAGTTTTACATTTGTAACATGTATTATTTAATCTAATCTTGTATGAATTTAAACTAGAAAATATTGTTAAATATTTCAAGCGCCTATTTTGAAGGATTTTCTGTACAAAATTTGCGAGAACACAAGCACTCCCTTGTTCCCCACTCCGCCAAACAAATACAAAGGTTTAGTGAGAACTAAAATCCGCAAATCAGGTTTATGAGAAATGAAAAAACGGCACCGATGCATACATTATTAAAACGACAAGCAAATATCGCATTCTCGTAAGGCAAAAAACGCGATACTGCCACCATATCAAACTGAAAACAAGCCTTTTACCGACAAAATACAGTGTACATAAACATCATACAGAAAAAAGACAGACACCGCAACTTGGATTATATTTTCAAAATTATCCATGCAAAAAAGCAGTTGTCGGCAAAAAGCAATGAATAAATATTATGAACGCTCCTATATTTTTATACATTTGCAACGCGAAAGCGACGGAGTTTAGCGCAGTTGGCTAGCGCGCTACGTTCGGGACGTAGAGGTCGCTGGTTCGAATCCAGTAACTCCGACAAGCCCGGCTTTTTTGTCGGGCTTTTTTATTGCCATAAATCCAAGACCAAATGGGAAAGTTTAGCACAGATTTTCAGATTTACACATATCAGGCAGACTCACGAGAATATGCAAGGCCCAACTGCCTGTTCGGATTCTTCATAGAAGCGGCCAGCATGCACGCTGAGAAACTGAACGTAGGCCACGCTATGCTTCGCGAGAAATTCAATGCCTTTTGGGCCCTATCGAAATTCCACATCGACATTGTTGACACACCACGCTGGCATCAGACAGTGAAAGTGACTACGTGGCCGGCAGAATACAACAGACTCTTCTCCAGACGTTATTTCCAAATAACCAGCAATGACGGCAAACTTTTGGCACAAGGAGCGTCAGACTGGGTTATCATGGATTATGGTACAAGGAATCTGTGCAATGCCGAGACAATTCTTAAGCAGATTCCAGAATTTGTACTGACCGACGAACATCTTGAATCAAAAACGCGCAAGGTTCCCATGCCGAACAAGGATCTGTCAGAAACATTCAACATCAAATCAAGATACAGCCACTTGGACATGAACAACCACGTGAACAGCATTCATTATCTTGACTGGGCCATAGACTGCATCGACAACACTTACCTTCACGAGCATCTTGCCAAGACAGTAGACCTGAATTTTCAACACGAAATACCAGTAAATGAAGACGTAGCCCTACTGTGCCAAAAAATCGGCAATGACCAATTCACAATGGCAGGCTTGTCAGCCGACAAGACGTTGTTCTTGGCAAAAATGGAATTTGCACAGAATCAACAATAGAGGCTAAACCTTAAATGCGTCAATGGCATTAAGCAGATTTTGAGCCTGTTGGGCAAGCAAATCGGCACTTGAAGCCAATCCATCGCTTGCAGATGCATTAACCCTAATAACAGAATCCAACTGCTGAATGGCGTCGTTAATCTGCATTGTGCCGGAAGTCTGTTCCGCACTTGCGGCAGCAATCTCGCCAACAAGGCTTTTGGTGTTTTCCACCTTTGGCAATGTCACGCTCATTACCTTACCGACTGTTTCCGACATGTTTAGTCCCTGTAGCGACAACTCGATAATCTCATCGGCGGCAGCCTTGCTATGTTCGGCCAACTTGCGCACCTCTGTTGCAACGACAGCGAAACCTCGTCCATAATCGCCTGCTCGGGCTGCTTCAACAGCCGCATTGAGTGCCAAGATGTTTGTTTTTGACGCTATATCGTTGATAACCATTATCTTCTGTGCTATTTTCTTATTGATTGACAAAACCTTACCGGAATTTTCAGAAACTTCGATAAAACTATTGTATGCTTCTTCAGAAACCTGGGAAGTTTGATTTGCATTCTGCGTATTCTGTTCGATATTGCTAACCATCTCCTCCATGGTTGCCGACAACTGCTCGATGCTTGAAGCCTGTTCGTTGGCACCTTGCGACAACTGTTGCGAAGAAATGTTGACCTGATTGCTTGCCATTGTAAGCTCGTTGGCATCGTCCTTAATCGACTTGACAATAGCCAACAATTTGGCGCACATATTACGCAAGTCGCTTGACATTTGTCCAATCTCGTCACGACTCGAATAGTTGAACTGTGCAGTAAGGTCGCCGTCAGACACTTGACGTATGGCAGAAGAAAGCCAGTTAAGAGGCTTGTCGACAACATTTTTAATGCCAAAATGGACAACCAAAAAGACAAGGGAAAGAATTATAACGAAAAACACGACCATGGCAATAAACAAAAGAATTGCGCCAGAATGCAAATCATTGAAAGGCACTGTTGCTGCCATAGTCCATTTAGTACCTTTAATAGGCATACATACAATGAATTCCTTACCAGTCCGCGTGTTTTTCGTGACACCAGAATATTCGAAACTCTTTGTCATTGCATAGGCAAAAGGTGCGATTCCTCCATATAGTTCATTGGCTTCCTTTGAATTGAAGCTGAAATTCATAACCAGACTGGCATCGTTATGGGCAATGACGTTTGCATTCTCATCGGTGATAAAACTTTGGCCATTTTCACCAATTTTATGTTCCTTTACAATATTAGACAAAGTTGACAGGCTGATATTTGCCGCCAAACAGCCAATGACATCGCCATTTTTTAGAACAGGAACAGCCAAAGTATATTTCATCTCGCCTGTTGATTTCGATACGTCAGGACTAGTCATGGCAAATGAAGCCTTTTCATCAAATATGGACCTTACATACACTCTTTCGCTCAAATTCTTGCCTTCAACCAACCCCCTTCCGGCTACATAATATTTGCCATCGGGCATGACCACAAACAAAAGACTGTACATTGACGAATCGCGCACGAACTGGCGTGCAAGGAAATCCTGCATGTCGGTCCAAACCATCGACTTGACTTCAGGGCGGTCGGCAATGCTTTCGAGCTCGATACGCAACGCATCGAGTTTTGACGACACTTCAACAGAACTGCGTTTTGCAATCTCGGTAATATATCGCTTAGATGTCTTGTTCTGAGTATTGACTGTAAGTCTATAACTGACTAACATCATTATAAACAGAAGGATACCAATAATGGGCAGAATGACACGGAGCAACTTGCCTTGAATGGTACTAGAACCATAAGCAATGGATTTTGAAACAAAATCAGTGAACATAACTCTAATTATTTTGGTTGACTTATTAATAACAAACCATATCCGTTTTTTGTTCATCGTTTTCAAATAAAATTTCATAAAAAAAAAGCATGTCCTACACCTTGCCTGACAACAGAAAACGCGAATGGAAATGTCACGTGGAATCATGCGCGAATGGACATGCAAAATGAGATTTGCGAAACATTTCGCGCAAACGTTTCGGTAACTATTCCCATTATATGAGAAGATTGATTTTCAATCCCATTCATTATAC
>CALCFP010000329.1 GCA_937900725.1 uncultured Bacteroidota bacterium
CCGTTGAACGAGGCCGAGTCGCACAGGCTTTATTGGGTGAATATGCCCGACATAGCCAACTCGCTTGAGAATGTGGAGATACAGCGTGGCGTAGGCTCGTCAACCAACGGTTCGGCGTCGTTTGGCGCGTCTGTCAATATGCAAAGCCGTCACTATGAGCAAAATCCGTATGCGGTGCTTTCGTCGTCCTGTGGCTCGTTCGGTACGTTCAAGAACAGCGTCAGCGTTGGCACGGGCTTGATTGGCGGGCATTGGTCGTTTGACGCGCGCCTGTCAAAGATTGAATCCGACGGCTTCATCGACAGGGCATCGAGCCGTCTGCAGTCGTATTTCCTTTCAGGAGCCTATTATGATGAACGTACAATGTTGAAAATTAACCATTTCAGCGGAAAGGAAGTGACGTATCAGGCGTGGAACGGCGTGCCCAAGGTCAGGCTTGAGAACGACACTGCGGGAATGTTGCGCTATGGCGAGCATTGGCTATATACCGACAAGCAGGTTCAGGAGATGCTCAATTCCGATTCCCGCACATATAATCTATATACTTATGAAAACGAGGTTGACGATTATGAGCAGAGGCACTTCCAGGCTTTCGTCTCACATTCTTTCGGTAGCGGGTGGTTTTTGAACGGAGCCCTTTATTATACCTACGGCAAGGGCTATTATGAACAGTATAAGGAAGATGATGACTTGTCGGACTACGGATTGGACAATGTTGCCGTCGGTGACCAGTCGGTCGGCAGTTCCGACATTATCCGCCGTAAATGTCTCGACAACGACCTTTATGGTGCCAATCTCACGGCCCAGTACAAGACCGACAGGCTGACGGCCGTTGTCGGCGGTGGTGGCAACTATTATGATGGCAGGCACTTCGGCACGGTTATTTGGGGACAGTTTTTGGGCGATGCATCGAACAATCACCAATATTACTACAATACGGGCAGGAAAATCGACTTAAATGCTTATGTCAAGGCTACTTAAGTAAACATCAAAAAACCAAAATGCCGACGAATTGTCGGCATTTGCCGACATACAGTATCGCCACATTGGGCATCGGCTGAAAGGCATTGACGATGATGCCCGCGACGTGACGCAGACTCATACGTTCAACTTCGTCAATCCCAAGATTGGCGTGAATTGGAAGCCAAGGTCCGCAACCGAGTTCTATCTTATGTACTCGTGCGGGCATCGCGAGCCTACCCGAACCGATTTCACCGACACCGACCCAAACCAGCCAGCACCGAAGTCGGAGAGCCTTTACGACTTTGAGGTTGGCGCAATTTTCAACAGCCAGCACATAAGGCTGTCGGCAAACGCTTATTTTATGTACTATCGCGACCAGTTGGTGCAGACGGGCCAGATAAACAATGTCGGCTCGTCGCTAATGGTGAACGTGCCCAAAAGTTACCGTGCGGGATTGGAATTGGCTGAGGCCTGCAAGTTGGGCAAGATGTGGCGCATTGACGCCAACCTGACATTGAGTCGCAACCAGATTCTCGATTTTGTCGAATATGTCGATGATTGGGACAACGGCGGGCAGATAGTCAACCATTTGGGAAACACGCAGATAGCCTTTTCGCCAAGCATTGTCGGCAACGGCGCGCTGACGTTCAGTCCCATACACAATGCTGATATAAGTTTGACTGCGCAATATGTTGGCAATCAGTATATTGATAATTCAGAATCGCGCCAGCGGATGCTTGATGGCTATATGGTGAATAATCTGAAATTAGGCTATGAACTGAATCCGAAATGGTTGGGCCGAATCATTGTCAATTTTCAGGTAAACAATCTGTTCAATGTTGAATATGAGAGCAATGCGTGGGTTTATTCGTACATATATGAAGGCCAGCGATGGGCGCAGGACGGATATTTTCCGCAGGCGGGAACCAACTTTATGTTGGGCTTGCAGATATCAGTAAAATGATGTGCTGATGCTTTCCCATAAACAAAGAAAGCCTGTGGCAAATGCTTTTTGCCACAGGCTTTTGTGACTAATGTCAATAATAAGCGACAAAAACTATTTGTTGACGCTGATGCTGTATGTTGGCTGTGAGGTTGTTGCCAAACTTGTCTTTGCCGAAAAACTGATTGACAAAGCAATTGCGATTGAGATGATTACTGCTACCATTTCTGAAACATTTGCAGATTTTACCATTTCCATTTTGTTTGATTTTGTGTTTTCCATAGTTGTGAAATTTTAATTTTATAATTCAATTTTTTATTGTCATTATTCTGATGCCAAGTCGTGCCAAAAGTATGCAACGATGTGCCAGGTATTGATTATCTGTATTTTAGGGACGAATAAAAAAACATAGTGTGTCAAAAATCTTGACATCTGTGTGTGAAAAGTTTACAGTAGGGCCGATGAATTGATGATGAAATTGATAATTGCCACTCGAATTGCAAAATCCGTGTCAGTCGGCTAAAAACTGTCGTTCAATATAGATTGGTGGCTTCGTTATGGAAGGATCAAGAATTTCTATGAAAACAATTATCTTTGCCCAATCAAAAACTATAAAGATGAATATCGATTTTTCAAAAAATAATGGTCTTGTTCAGGCAGTTGTTCAGGACAAGCGTACCAATAAGATTTTGCGTGTAGGATATGCCAACCAGGAGTGTGTCGCCAAAATGGAGTCCGAGAAATTGGTGTATCTGCTCAACGGAGCCAATGCCGAATTGCTGACAAGTGGCGAGTACAACAAGCCTGTAGCCGTTGACGCAATGGTTGCCAGCGAGGACGGCACGGCAATAGTAATCAAGGCTTTGCCCGAAGGTTCAACCACAGGCGCCGATTCATTCCTTGGCGAGAAAAATATCGAGGACCTTGCGTTTCTCACTTACTTGCAGGATTTCATAGAGCGTCGCAAGCGCGAGATGCCCGAAGGCTCATACACTACGAAATTGTTCACCAAAGGCATAAACAAGATTTCGCAAAAGGTTGGCGAGGAGGCCGTAGAGACAATTATCGAGGCCACCAACGGCACCAAGGAGCAGTTGCTCTACGAGAGTGCCGACCTAATCTATCACCTGATAGTGTTGCTCACCGAGAAAGGCCTTCGCATTGAGGACCTTGCCCGCGAACTCAAGGCCCGCCACAAGGAGTAATTCGGTGTCAATTTAATATGAGAATCCTTGCCAATAGGCGAGGATTCTTTTTATGGATAAATCTCAATGGCCATATTTTCATAATAATTGGCTTATAAAAGCGTTTGTCAATATATTTGGCAAATTAAAAATCGAAATATGAAATCGAAATTTTCATTGCTGATATGCCTATCCATTATAGGATTGTCAGTGCAGGCGCAAACCGTTCAGGAAGTGAGTGCCGAAGTGGAATCTGTGACAGTGTTCATCAAGGGGGCGCAAGTGACACGTTCAGCCAAGGTGCAAGTGCCAAGCGGTGTGACTGTGCTCAAGTTTGAAAAGTTGTCGCCGTATGTCGATGCAAGCACCATTCAGGTCAAGACCGATGCCGACATTCGCATTTCTGCCGTCAATTTTCAGAAAAACTTCATCGATATTGACAAGAATGTCGCTGAAGTTGATGCCATAACCATCCTTGCGACAGGGCATATGGTCTGGGAGGCCATCGAAGCCACAAAGGAACTCGAAGCGAGAGGTGT
>CALCFP010000330.1 GCA_937900725.1 uncultured Bacteroidota bacterium
CTTCATAAACCTGATCGACGCATCCCTGATTGCCGCCGGAGACCATTTCCAGCTCTTCCACGGAAAGTTTCTTTTCCATGAGGTCGTTCATTTCAATTGCTTTTTTCATTTTTGTAGTGATTTGATGATTATTGTTATTTGCTTCTGACAAATTGTCCTTCAGGCATTTCAGGAAAGCAACGGCCTTCGTCGATTGCGTCTTCCATAGTCTTGGCCTGCATTTCAAGGTATCTGTCGTATGCGTTGTCTTCAGTTTCTTTGGCGTTCGCCCGATTGTCGTTTTGCTCGCAGGCATTGCCGTTTGTCGGGTTGGTTTCCATAGCCGTCATTTTACCCATTTTACATAGTCGGGTTTGCGTGGCGCCTGTGGTTTTAGTGCGTCAGGCGAGGCATAGCCGACGATGCAGTTCCCTATGCCTTCATATTCGTCGGTAATGCCAAGGTCGAGCAGAATCTGCTTGCCTTCGGCGGTCTCAAACATCTCTTTCGCGCGGTGAATCCAGCACGACCCTAGTCCAAGGCTGTTGGCGGCAATCATCATATTTCCCATGACGAGCGAGCCGTCGTAGATGTGCGTGCCGATGTCTTTTTTGCCCAAGACGGTCAGCACCACGGGTGCGCCATAGAACGGGTCGTTGTGTCCCGATGACGTTTTCAGGTTTTTGCCTACAACAATATTCAGGTTCAGTTGGCTAAGCCTGTCGCGCATCTCTTTGTTTGTCACGGCAATAATTATCGGCGACTGCATATTCATTCCGCTTGGCGCGTACGTTCCTGCCTTTACTATCTCTTCAATCAAATCCATCGGTACAGGCTTCGATAGATATTTCTTCACGCTTCGGCGAGTTATTATGTCTTCAATGGTCTTGTTCATAAATTGCTGAATTGTTTTTGTTTACAATGTCGATAAAATGCCGTTTGCTACGCAACGCACGGCCGGCAAGGCATTCCATATATTAATGTGTCACAAGTCGATATCAAAGGTAATATTTGTTGGACATATTCTGCAATACTTCGATGATTGGATGATAAAATATTATGCATAAATTCGCACCCCTATAACAACATATTTTCTTCTACATATGAAACAGACAGAACTTTTTTGGAAAGTGTTTAATGAGTCGATAGTTGACTATCACAAATACGACAATGTCGATCACGAAATCGAGAATCCATACGACAAGAGCCAACTCGAGCATCTGCTATACCATAAAAATTGGGTCGACACTGTTCAGTGGCACTTCGAGGACATCATCCGCGACCCGGAGATTGACCCGAAGGAAGCGCTCGTCCTGAAACGCCGTATCGACGCATCAAACCAGGTGAGGACCGATATGGTCGAGTATATCGATTCATATTTCCTCGACAAGTATAAAGACGTGAAAGTCCTGCCAGACGCAAAAATCAACACCGAGTCGCCTGCATGGGCAATCGACCGCTATTCGATTCTTGCGCTTAAAATCTATCATATGGAATTGGAGACAAAGCGCACCGACGTCGATGCCGAGCACATCGCCAAGTGCCAGAAGAAACTCGACGTCTTGCGCGAGCAGTACAAGGACCTTTCCACCGCCATTGAGGAACTCATCGACGACATTGCAAACGGACGCAAGTATATGAAAGTCTACAAGCAGATGAAGATGTATAACGACGAGAGTCTCAACCCAATACTTTACAAGGGGAAGAAATAGTTTGATGAAGCGAATCCTGATTATACGTCTGACGGCAATGGGTGATGTGGCCATGACTTCGCCTGTCGTGTCGGCAGTCTGCCGTAGTTATCCCGATGTGCAGTTCGATGTCTTGTCAGAACCGTTTTTCGAGCCGTTTTTTGAGCAACTCGGCAATCTTCATTTCATAGGCACCAATATCCGCAAGGAGAAGCAAGGCTTCAGGGGTTTGTGGAGGCTCTATCGCCAATTGTCGCAAAACGGCTACGACATGGTGCTCGACCTTCACGATGTGCTTCGCACGAAAATCCTGCGGACGTTACTGCATCTTCTGTCGGGCTTGCCGACATTTGTCATTGACAAGGGCCGTCGCGACAAGAAAAGGCTTACGTCGGCAAACGGTCCGAAGAGGCAACTCGTGCCCACTGTCCACCGTTACCATTCGGTTTTTTCCAAGGCCGGATTCGCCTTCGACCTTTCAGAAACATACATGGGCAAGGTGCCGACTTCATTCGCCGACGTCTCCGAAAAGAACGGCAAGATGTGGATTGGCGTCTCACCGTTTGCACAACACGCCGGAAAGGTCTATCCGCTTGATAAGATGAAGGTAGTGGTTGCGGAACTTGCCAAGCGTGGCGCATCGGTATTCATTTTTGGCGGTGGCCCAAAGGAAAAGGCCGTCGCCGAAAGTTGGGAGTCGGAGATAGAAGGGTGCCGTTCGGTCATCGGCAAGGTGAAACTGAAGGAGGAGATGGCTCTGATGTCGAACCTCGATTGCA
>CALCFP010000331.1 GCA_937900725.1 uncultured Bacteroidota bacterium
GCAACAGCGTGGCTCTGCCTCCACAAGTTGCGCAAGGCAATGGTGCGGCCCGGACGCGAATTGCTCAAGGGTGAAGTTGAGGTGGACGAGGCGTATGTCGGAGGCAAGAAGGAGGGACGGGCTGGCAGAGGCGCTTTTGGGAAGAACATAGTCATTGTTGCTGTCGAAAGGAAAAAGACGGAAGACGGGCATCGTGTCATCGAGTTGGCGCGTGTGGCATCCGACAACAACGACTTCCAGACTGCCATCGAGGCATACCAATACGTGATTGACAAAGGTGGCAATCAGGAATACACGTTCGAGGCCCGTTCCGAGATGTTGCAGGTTATGTTCCGTCGCGTTGAGCTCGGCATCGATAATCAAGTGTCTGACTACGAACAACTTGAACGCGCCCTGACTGACGCGTTGCAGGATATGGGCATCAATGGCGAGACAGTCGATTTGGTGCGCATACTTGCAAAACTAAAGTCGATATATTTGGGCAAGACGGCCGACGCGCAGTTTCTACTGGAGGATGCCAGTTCAATCCAGCGCATCGACAAGCAGACACGTGCGCTAATCAATATGGAACTTGCCGACGTCTATCTTATGCAGGGCAACGATATCGACGCAACGCTTATGTATGCCCAAGTCGAGGACAACAACAAGAACAACCCTGTCGGCTCCGAAGCGCGTCTGCGCAAGGCAAGGCTCGCCTATTACATTGGCAATTTTATGTGGGCGCAGGCCCAACTCGATGCACTCAAGGCAAGCGTTGAGAAACTTACCGCCAACGACGCCGCTTACTTGTCGTTGCTTATTGAGGACAATGTAGGCTGGGACGATGCTTCCGACACGGCTATGCTCATTTATGCGAAGGCCGACTTGCTTCATTATCAACATAATGACAGTGTGGCTCTGCATCTTCTCGATTCCATTGTCAACGCCTATCCAAATGCGCCTATTGTTGATGAGGCGTGGTATCTAAAGGCGGATATTTTCAGGGCTAAAAACAGATTTGACGAAGCCGTGGAGGCATACAAGGTGGTTGCCACACAATATTCCGATGACGTTTTGGCCGACAATGCCACATATATGCTCGCATCGCTATACAAGGACCACTATGACGACAAGCAGTCGGCAATGGAGCAGTATCTGAAGATAATCACCGATTACGCCAGCAGTATTTTCGTGATAGAGGCCCGCAAAAACTATCGTCTGCTTCGTGGCGATAAGATAGAATGAACGTTGGTTAAATAGGCAGAATGTCACTGCCACAATAAAATACACTTGTCGCCTTCAGCCCGCATCATTGACTAATGTCGATGCATCAACTTTTTCCTTGCTTTTTCCTTATAGAGTGCTAACTTTATAGTATCAGATTAATGTCGAAATCATAAGGCCGATTCTGTAAGAACCGAATGTTTATATGAATCACTTTTTGAAAAATTGGTTAAACGTTAAATTGTTGAACACACCTTAATTCAGAATTATGTATAATCAAGAAGAATTAGCATCTATCAAGGCCCACAATTTGGAGCCCCGTGATGTAGACGAGCAAATCCGAAAATTCAACAAAGGATTTCTTCCACTTGACATTGTGGCACCTGCAACTGCTAAAAACGGTATCAAGTGTTTGTCGGAGGCACGCTTGATAGAGTATGTAAAGACTTTTGAGTCGGCAAAGGTTAAAAAGGTGAAGTTTGTGCCTGCTTCGGGTGCCGCTTCGCGTATGTTCAAGAAATTGTTTGAGGTTATGGAAGAGTATCGTGGCCCGCAAGACTACGATAAGGCAATGTCTGACAAGGCGATAGCCGATTTGTGCAACAATATCGAAAAGTTCGCTTTCTATCCCGATTTGCAGAATGTGCTCGCCAAACAGGGGACTTCTGTCGAGAATGTGTTGAAAAACAAGCAGATAGATGTCCTTCTGAAGGCTATTCTTACTGGCTCGGGACTCAATTACGGCAAGTTGCCAAAAGGTTTGCTCAAGTTCCATAAGACCGACGAAGGGTGTCTGACTCCTTTTGAGGAGCATCTGAAAGAGGCTGTCGCATATTCAAGCAACAATGGTGTGGCTTCACTGCACTTCACTGTTTCCGATTCGCATCAGGAATTGTTCCAGAATAAGTTGAACGAGGTATTGCCCGCTTTCGAAAAGAAATACAACTGCAAGTTCGACATCTCGTTCAGCGTGCAAAGGCCTGAAACCGACACTGTGGCCGTTGATGAGACCAACAGGCCTGTAAACAATGCAAATGGCGGTTTGGTCTTCCGTCCAGGCGGGCACGGCGCGCTCATTGCAAACCTGAACCAGATTGATTCAGACTTGACTTTCGTGAAGAACATCGACAATGTGGCGCAGGAGAGCAAAAACACCGACACGTTGATGTACAAGAAGGCCATAGCAGGTATGCTTCTAGCCAATCGGGCAAAGGTGTTCGAGTATCTGCAAAAACTCGATGGCACGGTCAACGATGCGCTCTTTACTGAAATTGAGATATTTGTGAAGACGAAACTGTCGATATTGCCACCTGCCGAATATCCGTTGTTCTCTGATAATCAGAAAATCGATTTCCTTCGCGATAAGTTGAACCGTCCTATGCGCGTCTGCGGAATGGTCAAGAACGAAGGCGAGCCAGGCGGTGGCCCATACTGGGTGAAGGGTGCCGACGGCTCTATTCAACTGCAGATTCTTGAAAGCACGCAAATACCTGACAACAAGAAGGATTTGATGACACAGGCCACACACTTCAATCCTGTCGATTTGGTCTGCTCAACTGTTGACTACAAGGGCAATAAGTTCGACTTGCCAAAATATGTCGATCAGCAGACTGGATTCATCAGCAGTAAGAGCATCGAGGGAAAAACTGTCCGTGCGCTCGAACTTCCAGGCTTGTGGAACGGCGCAATGAGCGACTGGATTACATTGTTCGTTGAGGTGCCTGCCAGCACGTTCAATCCTGTAAAGACAGTCAACGATTTGCTTCGCGATGCCCACCAATAGCGGGTTCGCGTAGTTAGTCATATCTCGGAAGGCATTGCAGATAACGATGACGGGTCAATCCATAAAACCGATTTTGATTGGTCTTGCATCATTGTTATTTGCAATGCTTTTCAATTTTCTGAATACGCATTTCCTGAATTCCGACGGCATTGAGTTGCGTGGTGGCCAGATGGTCGTTACTGCCGACGATGCCAGTTACCTGTCGCCAGCCGACAATTTCCTTGCCGACGGCCAGTGGCGTTCCCATCAGCCTGGACAGAACTCCTATTATCTGCGTTCGCCAGGTTACGGATGCATCTATTTGTTTTTCAAAATATTATTTCCGCATAACCCGTTCCTTTGGCTCAGGATTTTCCAGATTCTGCTGTTTGCCGTTTCGTCGGCATTGCTTTATGAAATGGCAAAGTGGTTCACCGATAATGAATTGGCATCGACTTGTGTGGCAGTCGTTTACGGTTGCACGCCATTCGCCTGCGGTTTTCTGTCGTACACGTTGACCGAGGGTGTCACGCCAGCGTTTGTGATTGTTTATCTGTACACGCTTGTGCGGTATGTGCAAAAACGCAAGATGTGGCATTTGCTGTTGTCGGCCATTGTGTTTGCTTTGTTGTTTGTAATACGTCCAGCATTGGGGATTTTCCTGCCATTGCAGATGGTCGCAGTTTGGTCGGCTTGCAAAAAGAATCTGTCGCGCTTTGTGGCCTGCAGTGCTGTCGCATTATGTCTGGCGTTGTTGCCAATGTCGATGTGGCAGATTCGCAACTGGCAGATATCGGGACGTTTTGTCGGCTTGCATCCAATCTATGGCACCGATTCGCCCGATTTGTTCCGTCCTGCCCATAAGTCGGCGTGGAATTTCGCAAAGACGTGGTCGCCACGTGGCGACGAGTTTCATAGTTCGATACAGGCGCTGTGGACATCGGCCGTCAATGGCGATTCGACGTTTGAC
>CALCFP010000332.1 GCA_937900725.1 uncultured Bacteroidota bacterium
TGTTTTTAATATTAAACGGAAGCCTTACGGTATTAGTATGCGTCAGGCATTTTTTTATTGTTCTGTAAGAGAGATATTCCTGTCCGATGCCATCTTCCGTATATTGATCAAGGCATAGCGCATACGTCCGAGAGCCGTATTGATTGACACCCCGGTTATATCGGCAATCTCCTTGAAACTCATATCGTAAACATAACGGTACTTGACAATTGCACACTGCTCGGGCGGCAATTTTGATATCATATTCTTCAAGTCGACGTGCGACTGCTTGGCCAGATGACGTTCCTCGACATTTGTGTCGAAAATGCCGATAGTGTTAAAAATGTTCTTTTCATCATCGTCACCCGAAACAGTGGGCAGATGCTTGTCGCGACGATAGAAATCGATAATCAGGTTATGGGCGATGCGCATAACCCACGGACAAAACTTGCCGTCGTCCTTGTAGGAGCCACTATCGAGCGAACGTACAACCTTTATGAATGTATCCTGGAAAATGTCTTCGGCCAATTCACGGTCCTTAACGACCATTAGAATATAAGAGAATACGCGATTCTTATAACGATTGATTAAAACTTCAAGGCATTGGGAATTCCCGCTAACATACCGCTTAATCAAATCATAATCAGCAAGATTATGAAGTTCCATAACTACCTCCTTTTTAAAGTTCAGAGTAATTATTTCTCGATAAGCAGTCTCTCCTATTTTTTAGTTAGCACTTAATTAACGTGACAAATATAAGCATTTTTGTTGTCACGACACACATTCAAGCCACTTTTAGACACATTTTTTTGTTGATTGATGGAAAAAACATCGACATTCAACAATGGCTTCAATATGAAAATGCATTCGGGCAAAACCTTTTTCCACACAAAGATGCAACACCCCACCAACAAAACATTCATCATCAACAATTTAAATAAACATCAAAATATAATACAACAAATAAAAGATAGGCAAAAACGCGCTTTTGGCAGACACAAAACATGCAATTGATATAGGCAAAACTCGTATTTGCATATTTAAACCGTCAACATACCTATTAATTGATACTTTTGCGACCGTTATAATATATGGTATTATGCAGGACGAAGTAATAGTTTACGGAAAACGATTCAAAGTATCGATGCCTGCCGAAAAGATTGAGGCTCGCGTGGCCGAAGTTGCCAGACAGATAAGCAACGACCTTGCAGGCAAGGAAGTAATCTTTCTCGGCATACTGAACGGCAGTTTTATGTTTGCATCAGACTTGATGAAAAACATCAGCATTCCCTGCAAAATCAGTTTCGTCAAGTTTTCTTCATATTCAGGACAGAAATCGACTGGGAACGTGAAGGAGCTCATCGGCCTTAACGAAGACATAAAAGGCAAGAGCGTTGTCATAATCGAGGACATTGTGGACACTGGCAACACTATGGCCGACCTGCTGGAATACCTGAAGAAATACGAGCCTGCCGAAGTCCGGATATCAACACTTATGTACAAACCCGAAATCTGCCGCAAGGACTTGAAGATTGACTACTACGGATTTTCAATTCCAAACGACTTCATAATCGGCTACGGACTTGACTTTGACGGGCTTGGACGCAACTACAAAGACATTTACACTATTGTCAACGACTAGAATCATAAAATACTATAAAACAATGTTTAATCTCGTAATTTTTGGACCTCCGGGCTCGGGAAAAGGAACCCAATCAGAAAACATTATAAAGAAATACGGGCTGAAGCACCTTTCAACAGGCGACTTGCTTCGCGCTGAAAAGAATTCAGGTTCGGAACTTGGCAAGAAAATCAAGGATTTGATTGACCGTGGCGAACTTGTTTCAGACGAACTGGTACAGGAAATGGTGAAGAGCAACGTAGTAAAGAACAGCGACGCAAAAGGATTCATTTTTGACGGATTTCCACGCACCACAGCACAAGCATCGTGGCTTGACGGAATGCTTGCCGAACTGAACCAAAGCGTTACATTGATGCTTGCACTCGACGTAAACGACGACGAACTACGCACCCGCATTATGGAACGTGGCAAGGTATCTGGCCGTACCGACGACCAGGACGTAAACATCGTCAACAACCGCATCTCTGTTTATCACAAACAAACACAGCCTGTTATGGATTTCTATTCAGCACAAGGCAAATTTGTTTCAGTAAACGGAATCGGCACACTCGACGAAGTTTTCAGCCGCATAAGCGAGGCTATGGACAAGGCTAAGGCTTAATCATTCATCAACACAATATCAAACGCCCGTTGGTTGCACCGACGGGCGTTTTTTTGTTCCATAATTATAAATAACTGCACGCATCAACTTTTTGGATGCGGACTGGTTCTATCATTCTTTAGTCACAAAAGGGTAAAATCCGTTCATCTTCACTCATACCTTTCAACATTAAACTTTCGACAATTTAGCGGACATCAAAATTTTCTAAATCAAATCAACAAAATTATCTTTGCCGACATCAATTTGTACAAAATGGCAGATTCAAATTTTGTTGACTACGTAAAGATATTTGCCCGTAGTGGCAAAGGTGGCGCAGGCTCGGCACATTTCCGCCGTGCCAAATATGAGCCAAACGGCGGACCTGACGGTGGCGATGGCGGCCGTGGCGGACACGTAATATTAAAAGGCAACGCGCAAATGTGGACATTGCTCCACCTTCAATTCCAGAAACACACCTTCGCCGACAGCGGTGAAGCCGGAAGCGGTGCGCTGAAACACGGTGCCGACGGCAAAGACATAATTCTTGAAGTTCCTCTCGGCACTGTTGTCAAGGATGCCGACACTATGGAACCTTTGTTCGAGATAACCGAAGACGGCGAAGAAAAGATACTTATGAAAGGTGGCCGTGGCGGTCAAGGAAACAATCACTTCAAGACTTCGACAAACCAA
>CALCFP010000333.1 GCA_937900725.1 uncultured Bacteroidota bacterium
TACTGCTACTGCGCCGTCCAAAACACGAAGGGAACGTTCAACTTCAACAGTAAAGTCAACGTGTCCCGGAGTGTCAATCAAGTTGTACTTATATTCATTACCCTGATACTTCCAAAAGCAAGTGGTAGCAGCCGAAGTAATAGTAATTCCGCGTTCCTGCTCTTGAGCCATCCAGTCCATAGTGGCGCTACCATCGTGAGTTTCGCCAATACGGTGGTTAATACCAGTATAGAATAGGATACGTTCTGATGTAGTAGTCTTTCCGGCATCAATGTGAGCCATGATACCGAAATTACGAGTGTATTTAAGATCTCTTGCCATTGTATTTCTCTAAATAATTAAAAGCGGAAGTGAGAGAATGCCTTGTTGGCCTCTGCCATACGGTGAATATCTTCTTTCTTCTTGAATGCGCCGCCTTCTTCGTTGAATGCAGCCATTATTTCTGCAGAAAGTTTTTCAGACATTGAATGTCCAGCACGTTTGCGGGCAAACAAAATCATATTTTTCATACTCATCGCAACCTTGCGAGTCTCACGGATTTCCTGTGGAATTTGGAATGTTGCACCACCGACACGACGGCTGCGGACCTCTACCTGAGGAGTTACATTTTGCAAAGCCTTTTTCCAAATATCAAGAGGAGACAATTCGTTGTCTTTCATTTTTGCACCTACCATATCAAGAGATTCATAGAAAATCTCATAAGCTGTGCTCTTTTTGCCGTCAACCATCAAATTATTGACGAAACGGGTAACCAACACGTCATTGAACTTTGGATCTGGTAACAAGATCCTGTTTTTTGGTTTTGCTTTTCTCATTGTACTAAATAATAAGATTATTTTTTAGGCCTTTTGGCACCATATTTCGAACGACGTTGCTTACGACCCTCAACGCCAGATGTATCAAGTGCACCACGGATAATGTGGTAACGAACGCCTGGAAGGTCTTTAACACGGCCACCTCTAATCATCACGATTGAGTGCTCTTGCAAATTGTGGCCCTCCCCCGGGATGTAAGAGTTCACTTCTTTACCATTTGTCAAACGAACCCTGGCCACTTTACGCATGGCTGAGTTTGGTTTTTTTGGAGTTGTGGTGTAAACACGCACGCAAACTCCACGGCGCTGAGGACAAGAATCCAAAGCAGGAGCTTTACTCTTCTTTTCACTCTCAACTCGCCCTTTTCTTACTAATTGTTGTATAGTTGGCATATTATTTATTAATAAAATGTATATAATTCTCCGCAAAATCGGTTCGCAAAGGTAAAAACAATTTCTTCTTTATCAATACTCTCAAAATAAATATTTTAAAAAATGATTGTTGACATCCAAAACCCATTGGTTGTGGAATCTAAAGGGATTTGCCAACATTCATTTGTTCATAAATGACATTTTGCGAACATGGGCATCGTGATAAAGGAGGATTTTTTTTGCCAATATGGCAAAAAAAAAGAGTGAAACTCGTCCACTCTTTATTCACACATATAATATATACTAGAATTTCAAATCAAGCCCCACCAAGTAACATCCTTTTGTCTCATCCATCCATGCAAATTCCTGTTTGTCGCTGCCGAACACGTTGCGTGCATTGACAAACACTGCATTATCTTTCCAAACCTTGTAAGAAACCTTGCAGTTTAAGGTGAATTTCTGATCTATGTCAAATGTTCCATTTGAATTGGCATATGTCTGTTTTGAATAATAATAGCCACTTGCGTAAACATTCAGTTTCTCGATTGGGGTATAGTTGACACTGAACCCGCCATAAAAACTCGGGGTCGATTTATGTTTTACTGTCGCCTTTTTGTATCGGTTGTCGTATGAACTGCCTTCACCATAAATCTTCTGATACATGGAATTCGCTTGCAAAGAGGAAAGGGTTTCGTCAAAGGCATCAATATCAAAAGTCATTCCTGCAACTGCGGAAGGAACTCCTTGGACATCAATTTCGGCCTGCCCCGCCATTGCGTGTACTTGTGATGCGACAGCCTGCACTTCGGCAGAATTCGACTTCATCATTTGTACCGACTGTATCATAGCCTGTTCTTGCGACATACCAGCACCCATCAATTGCTGAACCAGTATTTGCTGAGTCACACCTGCTTCAATCTGTTGCATTCCGCCTGCGTCCAATTGTTGCTTGACACCTGATTTAAATGGCGTCACAAAATAATTGTCAACACCTTGTCCTATTATTCCCTGTTCCTGACTCGCGTTGGCCGCAGCCAAAGTAGTCATATCGGTAATGATTGTAGAGTTGTTGAAACATACATAATTTTTCAATTCAGTGTTTTGTATAGTTGCGAATGCCTTGACAAACAGTTTTTCAGTGGCGACCCACTCCAAATTAATAGTGGCTCCAATCTGATTTGACTCGACATCGATATTCTGATACTTCAAATTAACAGCATTCGGTATTGCCGCAGCAGGAGTCGGTTGCTTAACTTGATAAACAGTTCCAACCTGCGGAAGATTTACGTTCGCCACCATTGTATCAGCGACATGGACAAATGCCGTCATGGATTCAGGCAACAAGCAGCCAAAGTCCTTGGTTATTGAATAGAATCCTTCAAAGTCGACAGACAAGTTCTTTAATGGACGTGTTCTGTAACCAAGTTCGAACATTGTCATTTTTGCCAGTTTCTGTTCTTTGTTACCATTGAACTTCATTGACAATGGGATTGGACGATTTCCTTCACGATTCCACTCAAAATTAGAGTATGAATCAACTATGAACGGACTACGATTTGCACTTGACGCAACAGCACGGAACAGATTCCTATCGTTGATTTTGTAACTTGCCACAATCTGAAATGGCAAATAAATATCATCGGACACATTGAATTTTTCGACTCGCAATGCTCCTATTATACGCAAATTGTCGTCAAGCATCTTGTAATCTGCACGCAATGAACCCGCAAATGACTTGAAGTCGGCCTCTCCATTTAAATAACCTGTGTCATAATCACCATTGCTGTTAGGTGTCAAATATGGAGTATCGTCATATTGAGCCATCTGGAAAGAAACTCCAGGGCGAACACTCAGTCCATCAACGATAAAATCATATTCAAGATTTGCATTAATGTTTTGATTGTCGATCTTGAAACCAGTATTGCCTCTTACTATGTCTTGAGTGCCGGCAAGCATGTTCGCCTGGAAAGACAATCCCTTTGCATTTACTACAAAATCGACGTATGTGCCATTAATTTCCCGGGCTGTAGCCGAAATTGGAGGGTCGCCGAATGATGACGACAAGACATATGAATTTTGATAACCACCCATCAGCGACAATTTGATGTCATCTGCGAAATCGTAGTACAAGGCTGCATTTACAGCATAACGGTCAACAGATGTCGCCGGATCGTTGATCCAGTCACCAATACGTTCATTCTTGTTGAATACCGTCAGCCAAGGATAAGATGCATTCATCATATAGTATCCATTGTCATCAGTAACCGAATCCATATCATACCAACCACTTTGTGCACTGTTGAATACATATAATTTATCTGTCGAACGTTGCATTTTCTGGTAATTGCCGAAAACTTGATAACCAAACTTGCCGACATTCTGTCCGAGATTAAAGCTGCCCATATAAGAGCCAAGATTGCCACCCTGAATCTGACCATTAACCTGCAAGTCTTCAGAGTCAGGATTCTTTGTGATGATGTTGACAACACCACTTACTGCATTTGCACCATAAAGTGCACTCACAGAACCACGCACCACTTCTATTCGATCAACGGACGCAATATCGACTGGAATTGACTCCCAAAATGTGCCGCCATTAACGTAATTGTAAACCGGCCGCCCATTTACCATAACCAATGTCATTGAGTTTTCAGAATAAACAGTAAGGTTGTTGTCGGGAACATTGTCATTTCCTCGAATATGAATGTCATAGTTGCCATTAGTCTTTTCACGAACTATGACACCGGGAACTAATCGCAGTACTTCTTGAATATTTCTGGCACCAGATGCAACAATTTCATCATTTGAAATGACCGTAGTTGAAAGCGGCGAGTCAAATTTGCTCTCTTCCTTTTTTGAAGCAGAAGTAACTTCCTTATTAAGGAGCATTTCGTATAATTCGTTCAACGAAACGCCTAATATTTTTGTCATTTCCATTATGTCTTCAAGAGGCATTTCAGCCAATTCGTCATAAGACATTGAAAGGATATCGCTACGAGTCAACTTTGAAATATCACGATTTTGTGATACGGCAGAAACTGAAATTGCCAAAGAAATCAACAGAATAATAATTTTATTATACATAATTATATAAGTTAATTTTAATACTTAGAATTCAAAACACTATCAATCTATTGGTATACCCAAAGTCAAAAGACTTTTAGAAGCGGTAACGCCTTGCATTGCCATATGAGACCGGCTTATCTCAAAACTCTGCTGCCCATCAACCTTTACGAAATTGATTCCGGAATAAGCGCTTGCCAGCCCTTCTTTGTCAGAAACCACCAATACACCTTTCCCTTTTACAATGTTAACCACTTCCTCTATTTGAGAGGATGCCCTAGTGGGAACAACAATTATGTTGCACTTACAATAATCTTCAGAAGACACCAACCTGTCAACCTTGATTTGCTGAGAGCCAACAGTACGCTGGGCAGTAAATGACTTTAGTTCTCCTATGATTGGAGAATCCCCGACAATTCCTATCAAAAAATCGCCTGACTGCTTTTCTTGCGGCCACTCAACGTATTTGGCAAAATTGTACACAAATAGGGCCTTGAATTTCTCGTCTTGAGCCATCAATACATTATGGAACAAGATCAACCCCAACAATGGGCAAAACATCTTTCTCATATGAATGAGTCTTTAGATTAATAATTTGGTTAATTATATTTTATTGAACATTTGAATAATGCTACTATTATAGTAAGTTTTCCTTCTAAAAAATTTATGCCTGAATTGAAAAAAGCATAAAATAGAATGAGTGTTGGCAACAATAAAACTGCCGCTCTACTTCACGGCATTCAACTCAAAAGATATCTTTAGTAACCTAAAGATTTTTTGCATACAACTTTGCATTTTGCGATGCATAAGGTCAGTTATTGCATCGAATAACAATGTGGCATAATTTGTTTTTTTTCATGGTCTTTGTCTTTTAAGTGCAATACATCATTATTGCGCTCAACAAAATTGAAACATTTTTTCATGATTTTCCACATTTGATCACAATTGTTTTCCCATTTAGTCACAATTATTTTCCTATTTAGTCACAAAACACAACAAATGAATGCTTTACAGGACAAAAAAAAGACGCCATTGTCATATAAGATGACTATAAAAAAGGAATTCGAACCGAATGTAAAAAGGGGAAGGAAGCAATTTGACACATTAAAGGCATAAAAAAAGCCGCTCAAGAGCGGCTTTTTTTTTAATCTATCAAGATAAATCTACTAGAACCCGAAGTTGATGCCAACTGAATAAATTCCACCAATTTCGTCAGAATAAACGAACTCACGGTCCTTGGTGTTAAACAGGTTGTGGGCATTGAAGAACAACTCGAAACCATCAACAGGCTTGTAACCCACCTTCATATTTACAGTGAACTTCTGCTTTAACTCTTTTTCACCGTACTTAGTTTGGTAAGTACGCTTGCCAATATAGTTGCCGAATGCTGAAATGTTGATTTTCTCAGTTGGGCGATAAATCAAGCCAATCATTCCATAAACCGAAGGAGTTGCCTTGTGCTTGTGTCCGTTTACCGTAGTGTATGGCAATTTTTCAGAACCACCAAGTCTAAATGTACCGTCATCGTTACGCACGCCATATTTCAATGCATAGTAGCCTGAGTACTGCTCGTCCTTACTCAAGGTCATGCCATTAACATTACCTGTATATGTCATGGTATAAAGTTGATTCATCATTTCTGCCTTGCCAGCATCGTCCAAGCCATTGTAAATGGTCATTAGCTCATCAACAGGAGCACCAGCCATAGCCATATCCAAAAGGCCGTTTACGCTGACACCTACCAACATTTGGGCAATATCCACTCCTTCTGGGACTTTCACACCATACATTTGCTCCGCCATTGCCGCCATCTTAGCCTTTGATTCATCCGAAATGTTTCCACCAGCCAATTCCTCGAAAGAGACACCGCATTGCTGCAACATAGGCTGCATCATAACTGTTGCCGTATTCCAAAGATCGTCGACCAAAGCAGGCACTTGTGCAATCATGGCGGCAGTCTGTCCCATCTGACCAAGAATTTCCTTCTCCTGGTCATACATATAATAGTTGTCTATTGTAGTGTTCTGCACGTTGGCATTCAACTTGGCAACCAGTTTTGGAGAGATGACCCAGTCGACATTGACTCCGAAACCGAATTGCTTTACCTTATATGGCAGCTCGCCATATTTGATGTTGACAGTAGATTTCACTT
The DNA here is from genome assembly GCA_937900725.1 of uncultured Bacteroidota bacterium. Lineage (GTDB taxonomy): Bacteria > Bacteroidota > Bacteroidia > Bacteroidales > SZUA-534 > RUG13583. The sequence continues at coordinate 6,402 of CALCFP010000333.1, forward strand.
GGCCAATGAATCCGCTTAATGCAGACAAGTCCATGCCTGAGCCTTGAGAAAAGTCAATCAGGTTTTTATAATCTTTAAGCAGGAATCCCTTCAACTGGTCACCAGGAATTGTCATGTTGGAATTGTCGGCCATAAGAGCGCCATAATCCTCACTTACTGAATAGTAAGCCTCAGCGTCAACCAAGACATTCTTGAAAGGCTTCCAACGATAACCAAGTTCAGCGCTATTGATCTTCATAAGTGGAGCATCCTTATCGGCCAGGAACACAGACTCGTCTGGCGCCATCATGCCACTACGATACCAATGGTAATCGGAACTTGTGTTAACCAGCACTGCCGAACGCTTGGCATTGCTGTAAGAAGCTCGGACGAAGTTGTTGTCGTTGATTTCGTAGTCCAAAGCACCTTGATAAGAGTTGATCCATTTGTCAGGCACATTGTACTTGTCAGCGCGAACGGCCGCAATGGCACGCAACTTGCCAATCTTATAGTCCAAGCGCAAACTTGGAGCGTAATCGGTAATCTTGGCGTCATAGTTCATAAAGCCAGACAAGTGGCGTACAGATTCGTCATAAGTGTGTTTACCTGGCTCGTAATACTTCCAAGTGTAGTCGCTTGGATCGGAAGGATTGACAAAATCAGGAGTATAATCCTCAGCCTTAATATATAGGTATGCAAAACCTGGTCTAACATTCAAATCGCCAAACTTGAAATTATATTCAGCGCTCAAATTTAGGTTTTTACTACCAATCTTGAATCCTGGAGTTCCGACCTCGTAGTCTTGAGGGCCACCAGTGTAACTTGCCTTCAAGTTAAGACCAAACACATCGGCATTCAAGTTGACATAACCTGTCTTGGATGTACGTCCGTCGAATGACATTATCTGGTCGCCACAACTTGTTGTAAGCACGTCAGACTGTTGATAGCCAGCCGACAAGTCGATACGAACTTTATCCAATGGGGTATATGTCAGATAACCATTCAAGCCGAGGTTCTTTCTGGCAAGACCTGGATCTGGGAACATATCGTCAATCGACTTTGAATATTCAAACACCTTGTACATGTTATAATCCATTCCAGAGGCCAAACTGCCCATCATTCCCTGAATATAAGCTTGTGCTTGTTCCGGAGTTGCTCCAGGATTTCGTTCCATGAATGTCTGCAAGAAACCAGCTACAGAACTTTCAGGTATGCTGCCAAGCAAGGCGGCCATAGTAAACACTTGACGGAACTTGTCGATGTCCTCAG
>CALCFP010000334.1 GCA_937900725.1 uncultured Bacteroidota bacterium
CGGGCTTGTCGGCTTCCTTCTTTCCGCAGGCGGATAACGTACCGATCAGCAGTACCGCAAGCAGGAGACATACGATTTGGTCGCAAGATTCCGTGAACGCGTGCCTGGGCTGGTATTGCGCACTACATTGCTTGTGGGACATCCTGATGAGACAGATGAGGATTTCGCCGAATTGGTCGAGTTTGTAAAGAAAGTCCGTTTCGACCGTTTGGGCGTATTCACATATTCAAATGAGGAGGATACATTTGCCTATAAGAACTATGCCGACAATGTGCCAGAGAACGTCAAGCAAAGCCGGATGGAGAAGATAATGGAGATTCAGCAACAGATATCGCTCGAAATAAACGAGGAAAAGATCGGCTCCGCCATCGACGTGCTGATTGACCGTCAGGAAGGCGAATTCTATGTGGGAAGAAGCCAGGGCGACTCGCCTGAAGTTGACGGCGAGGTGCTTGTGTCGGCTGATGAATTGCCAGTTGGCGAATTTGTAAAGGTGCGCGTAACCGATGCCGACGAATTCGACCTTTATGCCGAATTGGCTTGATGTGTCATATTATTTCTGAATTTTGATAATGGCCTGCAAGATGTTTCTTGCGGGTTTTCTTTTGCATGAAAAGAATACTTAATCTACAATAAACAAATGTCGATGCCCTGCTAGCAAAAAAACGTCATGCATAAATGGATTGTAACTGAAAAATATTTTATATTTAGACTTTCATTTATACTCAAACACTATGATAAACAAGGTTATTTTAATTGGTAACGTGGGCAAAGACCCCGAAATCCGCTATGTGAGCGAGGGCGTGGCAACAACTACAATTTCGTTGGCAGTGTCAGAACCTTATCGTGATAAACAAGGTAATAGACAGACTCGAACAGAGTGGATTCGGGTGGCATTGTGGCGCAATCTGGCTGAAGTCGCTGAAAAATACGTAAAAAAAGGCACTCAACTATATATAGAAGGTCGTCTTTCTACCCGCAACTACACCGACAAGGAAGGTAAGGAACATACAATTACTGAAGTGGTTGCAAATGATTTGAAGTTGTTGGGGGCAAAACCTCAGAATGCTCCGGAAATACCATCTACAAATGGCAGTCAGGACGAATATCCATTTTAATCAAATATCAACTATTGCAATTTTATGATTAACAAGGCTATACTTGTGGGTAATGTAGGGCAGGACCCTGAAATCCGCAGTTTGGAAAACGATACAAAGGTTGCAACGTTCTCTTTGGCAACTAGTGAACGCTATACCGATAGAAACGGTCAGCGTCAAGAGCGTACCGAATGGCACAGGATTGTTGCGTGGCGCAATTTGGCAGGCATTGTAGAGCAATATGTGCACAAGGGCACACAAGTCTATATTGAAGGACGCATTACTTACCGTCAGTACAAGGACAAGGACGGCAATGACCGTTCCAGCACAGAGATTGTGGCAAATGACTTGAAATTGTTGGGACGCAATCCCAATGGTGCCGTTCAACCTGCACAAGTCTCCGAACCTCGTCAGCAATACGCACAGCCTGAACCAGACATCAACGCACCTGTTGACGACCTTCCTTTTTAGTAACGAATATTTTGAATTTTGGAAAATGACCCGTTTACGCAAGGAGTGATGCCAGATGCAGTTGACGTCGCTTCTTGCTTTTTTACAAAAAACATATTGATTTTAGCCATAATTGGCTCAGTACTGCTTTTAGTGTCCGGCTTGATGTCGGGCAGTAAAGTTGCGTTCCTCTCTCTAAATCCACAGCAGAAAAAGGCGTTAAGGAAAAGTGGCAAATTCAGTTCGCGTGTTGTGCTGAGGCTTGTCGGCAAAATAGAGGATTTGCTCGCACTTATTTCGGTTGTAAACTGTTTCAACTATGTTGTGCTGGCGTTTGTGTGGATTTATGCCACCAATCCGTTACTCGATTTTATGCCAGACGTCCTTCGCTATGTGGTTCAGTTGTTTGTTCTTGTGCCGTTGTTGTTGGTCTTTTGCGAGGTAGCGCCAAAGATGTTCGCTCGCCAGAATCCGGCATTGGTGGTTTCGATGACAGCTGTTCCGCTTTTTGTGCTTGGCTTCGTGCTCAAGCCTGTCACGTATTTGGTGGCCCGCAGCAATAGAGGCATAGAGCGTCAGGTGCACAAGAATCAGTCGATCTCGATGGATGAACTGTCCGATGTCATTGAGGAAGAGTCGCCCGGATTGGTAAATGAACGCGACATGCTTAAAGGCATCATAGAATTTGGCAATATCGAGGTCTCTGAAATAATGTGTCCGCGTGTCGATATGCTTGCCATCGAATCTAAAGAACCGTTTGAGAATGTACTGAAAAAAATTATGGATTCCGGATATTCCCGAATACCCGTCTATTCGGACACTTTTGATCAGATTTCCGGCATATTGTATATTAAGGACCTGTTGCCTTATGTGAACAATAAGAACGGTTTTAACTGGCAGTTGCTGATACGGCCTCCTCATTTTGTGCCCGAAAACAAGAAGATTAATGAGTTGCTTGAGGAACTGCAGCGGCAGAAGAACCACATGGCAATTGTTGTTGACGAGTATGGAGGCACATCGGGGCTTGTCACTATGGAGGATATCATTGAGATGATAGTG
>CALCFP010000335.1 GCA_937900725.1 uncultured Bacteroidota bacterium
GGTGACGGTCGCGGAGGGCGCGGTCTGCACGTTCGAGGGCGCGATCTCCGGCGGCTATGTCGTCAAGCGCGGAACCGGCGAGCTTGATCCCGTCGAATTGGAAGAAGTGTTGTACGAGGGTTACGGACCGAACGGCGTTGCAGTTGTTGTTGAAACGCTTACCGACAACCGCAACCGTACCGCTGCCGATATCCGTCATTATTTTGACAAATACGGCGGAAATATGGGCACCACCGGCTGCGTATCCTTCATGTTTGATAAGAAGGGCCAGATCATCGTTCCCAAGGAAGACTTCGAGATGGATTTCGATGACCTGATGATGGTTGCTCTGGATGCAGGCGCAGATGACTATCTGACAAAACCGTTCGACACCGCCATATTGCGCCAGCGTATCAAATCGATTCTGCAAAACCGCAAGGCAACACGCGAAATGATTTTAAACAACATGGCACTGGGATTTCCTGCTTCAGAGCCTCTCGGCAACAGCCAAAACGACAAGTTCATTAGCCGACTTTACAAGGTGGTCAGGGACAATATGGGCAACTGCGACTTTGACAAAGAACAATTCGCGTCAGCAATGAATGTAAGTTCATCACTACTATACAAGAAGATAAAGGCTCTCACCGACCAGTCGCCTACCGATTTTATAAAAACGGCACGCTTGGAGCACGCAATGTCGCTGCTTAAACAGCAAGAACATAATATTACCGAAATAAGCGAAATTTGCGGGTTTGCAAGTGCCGGATATTTCAGCACCGTATTCAAGAAACAATACGGCATATCACCATCTGAACTGACTGACGAAAAGGCATAATCTAATTTACATACAAATAATATTCTGAACTAAAAAACAAACAAAATGAAACAACTAAAAAAACTCGCAGGCTATTGCCTGCTATCTGGCACACTGGCATTTGCATCTTGCAACAACAACAATCAATCTGCGACAGAGTACAATTGGGTGGGCACATGGGGAACCGCAGTGCAACTTACCGAGCCTCACAACAATCCGCCACAGCCCGGACTCTCTGGCAACACTATCCGCCAACGCGTGCGTGTGACCATTGGCGGCGACACTCTTCGGCTGAAACTGTCGAACGAATTTGGCAACGACACACTGAAAATTAAGGCTATAAGCATTGCTCCTGCCCTTGACAGTTGCGTAATAGACTCGACAAAAGTGGCCAACGTTCTTTTTGACGGAAAGAGCGGAATCAATATCGAAAAAGGCCAAACTGTGATTTCCGATGCATTCAAATTCAGCCTGAAACAGCGTATGGACGTGGCCATAACCATCGCATACGAGTTTGTACCTTCATTCATCACAGGCCATCCAGGCTCACGCACAACATCATACATTCTTGAAGGCGACCAACTGGCAAATAGCAGATTTGAAGGTGCAATAAAAACAGACCACTGGTACACTATAGAACGGATAGATGTTGTGGCACCGGAAACAACAGGCGCAATTGCCATTGTAGGCAACTCGATAACCGACGGCCGAGGCTCCACCACAAACCACCAGAACCGCTGGGTAGACGTGTTTGCGGAGAGGATTCTGGCTGACACCGCAACAAGCAACCTTGCTGTGCTTAACATGGGCATAGGCGGAAACTGTGTAGTACATGGCGGCCTCGGCCCTACTGCTTCGGCACGTTTCGGCAGAGATGTACTATCGCAGCCTGGCGTGAAATACGTCATAATATTCGAAGGCGTAAACGACATTGGCGGCTCATTCAATACCGAACAAACCGAGAAAGACCTTATCGAAGCCTATACACACATGATTGACACCGCCCACAGCCTAGGCCTGACCGTCTATGGCGCCACAGTGACACCTTTCAAGGAAAGTTTCTACTACACTCCAGAAAAGGAAGCATGCCGAATTGCCGTAAACAACTGGATCCGCACTTGTGGCAAATACGACGCCGTAATCGACCTTGAAAAGGCGATTTGCAGTGAATCGGACACAACCATAATGGACGAGAACCTGCACGACAACGACCATCTGCATCCCAATGCCGACGGACACAAGGCTATCGGCTCATATATCGACCTAAACCTTTTCAAACAATAAACAAAAACGACTAATGAGAACTAACATTCTAACAACAGCATTTGTGGCAACAGCAACCATGCTAATGGCCACATCATGCACAAAAACGGCAAAAGAGGCTATTGCCGAAAAAGCCACAAACCCGATTATCTGGGCTGACGTGCCCGATATGTCGATGATGCGTGTAGGCGACACATATTATATGAGTAGCACAACCATGCACATGAACCCAGGCGTGCCAATCATGAAATCGAAAGACTTGAGCAACTGGGAAATTGTGAGCTATGCCTACGACAAACTCGGCGACAAGGACGAGACAATGCTGCTTAACGGAAAGAACACCTACGGCAAAGGTTCGTGGGCAAGCTGCATACGATATGTCAACGGCAAGTTTTTTGTAAGCACCTTCGACCAAGTGACGGCAAAGACATACTTTTTCCTGACCGACGACATTGAAAACGGCACATGGGAACGCCACGAGTTCGAGCCTTCGCTACATGACCATTCCATTGTATTTGAAGAAGATGGCCACGTTTACATGGTAAACGGAAACGGCAAGATTTTCATTCGTGAAATTGAACCCGATTTCAGTGGCGTAAAACCAAATTCAGAGCAAGTGCTTATTGAAAATGCAGGCCTTCCGGCAGGTGAAAACCTGATGCTTGGCGCTGAAGGCTCACAAATGTTCAAGATTGACGGCAAATACTACCTTTTCAACATCTGCTGGCCACGTGGCGGTGTGCGCACTGTCATTTGTCACCGTGCCGACAGCCTGTTTGGCCCTTACGAAGGCAAGGTTGTATTCATGGACAAGGGCGTTGCACAAGGCGGCCTTGTTGACACGCCTGACGGCAAATGGTTTGCATACCTGTTTGGCGACCGCGGTGCCGTTGGCCGTATTCCATTCCTTGTGCCTGTAGTTTGGGAAGATGGCTGGCCAGTAATAGGCGTTGACGGCAAGGTGCCAGACACACTCGACCTGCCTGCAAATACTACATTAATCCCAGGCATTGTCGATAGCGATGATTTTGACGGCGACAAGCCAAAACTTGTATGGCAATGGAATCATAACCCTGTAAACGAACTATGGTCACTAAATGAACGCAAAGGCTTCCTCCGCCTGAAAACCGACCGCATCGACACATTGTTTACGCAAAGCCGAAACATGCTCACGCAACGTACATTCGGCCCAAAATGTTCAGGAACCATCTGCCTTGATGCAAGCAACCTTAACGATGGCGACATAGCAGGTCTTGCACTTTTGGCCGGAAAATTCGGATTTGTGGCCATTCAAAACAATGACGGCAAGAAAATGATTGTTATGGAAAACAACCAACCTGTTGGCAACAGCGGCAGCCCATGGCCTCCTCGCCGTGGTGTGCAACACATAGTCGACAGCATTCCTACCGATGCCAACATTGTATATTTCAAGGCCGACTGCAATTTTGAACGCATTGCCGACGAAAGCGCTATTGGCAGCCACGGAGTTGACCAAGCCCTATTCTACTACTCATTCGACGGTAAGCAATGGAACTCCATTGGCGACACACTGAACATGTCGTACAGCCTCGACCATTTTATGGGACAACGCTATGCGCTATTCTTCTACTCAACAAAGCAGCCAGGAGGTTTTGCCGACTTTGACTGGTACAATGTTAAGAAGGATTTCTAATTTCAGATACAGATGAAATATCTATAATTGAAAGTGTAGAAGCGTACAATTTATAACAAATAGCCAAAGCACAGATATATGTATCAAAACATATATCTGTGCTTTTTTTATGCCCTGACCTAGGATAAATCCACATTTTAATTTGACTACATAATCAATTGAAAACAAATAAAATACCCCAAAATAACAACACTTTCTCGAGGTGAATAAATTCGTCAATAGAGTATACTTTTTTAACGATATCTCAAATTGAAATTCAAATATCTAAAGTTAAAAGTGCCTTTAGATAGTGCCAGATAATTTTACTACATGCGAATACAAGGGGAATTATGAAAAAGGCAATCGACGCTATTCGTGAATACTTCAAAAATGAATCAGCCACAGAATTACTGATAAAACTGATTTGCGCGCTATGCATATCTACAATGCTGATATTCATAATAATGGGATGTTCACGAAAAGCAAGCGGTTGCGAAAAGTCTGACAATACAGGACATGAAATAACAATCAATACATATAAATAATGAAGATGATGTGAATCCGACAACCACAAGCCACATAACCACTGGCAAACAGGGAATCGGGAACTATTAATTAATAACTAAAAACAATTTTATGATGAAACATCAATTATGGAAAAGGGTAGCTGCAATGCTGCCAACGTTGTTGTTCTCATTTTGCACAATGGCACAGTCGCACTCAGTGAGCGGTGTCATAACAGATGAGTCACAACTCCCGATTCCGGGAGCAAACGTAGTCATAAAAGGGACTACGGTAGGAACCATCACTGCCGGTGACGGTTCATTCAAGATGCAGGCCGCAGACGGCGACGTGCTTGTGTTCTCTTACATTGGCTACACAAGCGAAGAGATTACCGTGAGCGGTTCAGGACCATACAACGTAAACCTTTTACCTGACATGGTAGGCCTGGGCGAAGTTGTAGTGGTAGGTTACGGTACACAACGCAAGGAAGCCGTCACAGGTTCAGTCGCATCAATGAAGGGTGATGTCGTTCGCGAAATGCCTGCAGCAAACATCACTCAATCACTTCAAGGCCGCGTTGCCGGTGTTGAAATGCAGCAGACATCATCAAAACCTGGTGCCGAAATGCAAATTCGCATACGTGGCACACGTTCTCTTAACGCTAGCAACGACCCGCTTGTCGTTTTGGACGGAATACCATTTGCCGGCTCACTTGGCGACATCAACCCTAACTCCATCAAGAGCATCGACATCCTGAAAGACGCATCTGCAACAGCAATCTACGGTTCACGCGGTGCCAACGGTGTAATCTTGGTGACAACCAACAAGGGTGCAATGAATCAGGAGGCAACTGTAACATACAGCGGATATGTCGGCACAAAGACCGTATTCTCAAAATACCCAATGATGAATGGCGAGCAACTCAAGAAGATGCGTGAGGTTGCCAACTACACACAAAAGGAAGGTTCTCTTATGGAACAATCTGATGACGCCAACACTGACTGGCAAGATGAATTGTATGAAAATGGCTTTGTAACCAACCACGACCTGGCAATTTTAGGCGGAACAAAGTCTGCTTCATACAGTTTTGGTGGTGCTTACTATAAAGAAGAATCAGTATTGCCCGGACAAAATTATTCACGTTTGTCAGCACGTGCTGCCATCGACCAGAAAATAGGCAAATACCTGCGCTTTGGGTTCACAAGCAGCAACAACTACTCTATTTCAAATGGCGGAAGTTTTGGTCTATATAACACTTTGACATATTCCCCACTCATCAGCCCAACTGACAAGGACGGCAACTTGCGTCGCACATTGACTACTCCAGAAGATGAATACTGGATGTACACTCGCGAGACAGTAGAAGATGCCGTTGACAACGAATTGTGGGTCAACAAGAATACAAACTACGGCACCTACAACAGTTTCTATGGTGAATTGTCAATTCCTTACATTGAAGGCTTGAAATACAGAGTCAACACTGGTCTGAACTTCAAGTACTCTGAAGGCGGCAACTACACCGCACAAGGACTGTTCAGCACAAACGCTGCCGCACCTTCAAGCGCATCGCTAAGCAAATCGACAACAACAAACTGGGCTGTTGAAAACCTTCTCACCTACGATAGGACATTCGGCAAGCACACTTTAAACTTAGTAGGCTTGTTCTCCGCAGAAAAGTCTGTTTACCACAGTTCATACATCTCTGCCAAGAATATCCCTGCCGACTACATGCAGTTCTACAATATTGCACAGGCTCCCGTTGAAGACCTCAACTTCAACCCTTCAGCTCAAGGATATCAGGATTCAGGCCTGCGTTCAATGATGGCGCGTGCGATGTACTCGTATGACGACCGCTACATGTTGACATTGGCTGTCCGCAAAGACGAATCGTCACGCTTGTCAAAAGACAACAACGCCCACACCTACCCTGCAATATCAGCAGGCTGGAATGTGGCAAAGGAAAGTTTTTTGAGTAGCTACGAATGGCTGAACTCATTGAAACTACGTGTCGGCTACGGCGAGACATCAAATCAGGCTGTTGCTCCATACAAGACACTTGGCTTGCTGTCGCAACGTGCAACAAACCTTGGCGATGCACAAGTTTACGCATACTATGTTTCAGAACTGCCTAACCCAGAACTCGGATGGGAATATTCAAAGACAATGAACTACGGTATCGACTTTGGATTCCTGAACAACAGACTGACTGGTAGTTTTGAATACTATGTACAAAAGACCAACGACGTGCTTTTGGCAGTCAGCTTGCCTGCGACAACTGGTGTAAGCAGCATCATGAGCAACATTGGAAAAACTGAGAACAAAGGTTTCGAGTTTAACTTGAACGGTGTCATTGTTGACAACTGGAACGACCTTACATGGGAAGCAGGATTCAACATGTATTCAAACAAGAACGAACTGGTTGCCTTAGCTTCTAAGGAAGTAAAAGAAGACAAGGCAAACTGGTGGTTTGTCGGCCACCCGATCAATGTAATCTACGATTACGAAATGGTAGGTTTGTGGCAAGCCGAAGATGCAGAAATCATGGCAATAGAGGAACCTCAAGCTGAGCCAGGCGACATCCGTGTAAAATACACTGGCGAATTTGACGAGAATGGCCTGCCTACACGCAAAATCAACGAGGACGACCGTCAGATAATAGAGGTTGATCCTAAATTCCAGGGTGGTTTCAATACCCGCTTGTCATGGAAGGGCTTTGACTTGAACATTATTGGCGCTTACAAGGTTGGCGGCAAACTGATTTGCTCTCTATACGCAGCCAATGGTTACTTGAACATGCTGACTGGTCGTCGCAACAACGTCGATGTTGACTACTGGACACCTGAAAACACAGGTGCAAAATATCCACGTCCAGGTGGCTTGAAGAGTGGCGACAATCCAAAATACGGCAACTCGCTCGGCTATTTTGACGCTTCATACTGCAAAATCCGCACCATCACCCTTGGATACAATTTCAAGCAAGAAAACTGGGATTGGATGAACACAATAGGTGTAAAGGACATTCGTCTATACGGTACTATACAGAACCCATTCGTCATCGCATCAAAATTCCACAAAGAAACTGGTCTTGACCCTGAAACCAACTCTTACGGCAACGAGAACATGGCATCTGGCAGCTACCAAAGCCGCTTGCTGACCATTGGCACAAGCACGCCACAGACTCGCACATTCATGGTTGGATTGAATATTACCTTTTAATAACTTGAGAAATGAAAAAGAATAATATCATAACATTGCTTGGCGCTGCAGTAGCTGTATCGCTGGGCTTCGGAAGTTGCTCCGATGTTTTGGATGAACATCCACGTGCAATATTCACCCCCGAATTCTACAAGACCGACCAAGGTGTGATTGGCGGCATTAGCAACATGTACAACAACTTGCGCAACATTTACGGACAAGGATACTACTACAACGCAGTTGAAACAGGTACCGATGAATTCACATGGGGAGCAAGTGCCGACGCCAACTTCAAGGATGCCGACCACTCTGCCGGTTCTGCAGTACTGACATCGTCAAACTGCCGTTGCGACGTAATCTGGCAGCCTATGATCATCAACATCAACTCAGCAAACCAGATGATTGAATATGGTGACAATTGCTCGCCATCACTAATCGCTGAAGCTTATTTCTTCCGTGCATTCGACTACTTCCTGCTTGTACAGACATTCGGCGGCGTTCCATTGGATTTCGGTTCTGGCGAACTTAAATCAAACGCCAAACCAGTCAGAACATCTGCCCGTAACAATGTGGCCGACGTTTACACTAGATGCATTCTTCCTGACCTGGAATATGCCGCTGAGAACTTGCCTGAGACTCCTCGTGCTGCAGGTACTGCAACTCAGACTGTTGCCCGTCTGTATCTGGCTAAAGCATACCTTACATACGCATGGTGGTTGGAAAACCCAAACAACATTCCTACCTATCCTGCCGTTGACGGTCAATTGAACGGCCCACGCAAGGACCCTAACGGTCTAACTGCCGCCCAATACTACCAAAAAGCATACGATGTTGCACTGGAAGCAATCAACAACCCTGGTCCTTACGCATTGCAGACCACATTCTACGACATGTGTCTTGCCGCCAACGAACGCAACCCTGAAATGCTTTTGTGGGCCGACCACACTGAAAGCAGCGAACTGTACAACGGTGGCAGCCTTACTTACGGTAACGGCGGTGCTCCTGACAACTTCGCATTCTGGATGTGCAACTGGAACTATCCTACCATAGTGGCTTATGCAAGTAGCGAATTGGATGCCAATGGCACCATGAAAGAAGGTGTCAATCCTGTTGCCCGCGAGGCAAAGCAAGGCTATGGCCGTCCGTGGTCACGCATGGCTCCAACATACAATGTATTTACAGAGACGTTCGCCGACAAGACTCACGACTCACGTTACGATGCCACATTCCAAACTGTTTACCGTGCCAACTGGAACCAAAACGGAATGGATTATTCTGAATTGTACTGCGCAAACGGCAAATCAATCAAGATTGGTGATGCAGTATTGTCATTCTTGGGCGAAGACACAGAAGGCATAGATTATGCTGACGCAATGACAAAAGGCGGAAGCCTTGGCTTGGGAGTCCTGAAAGATAGAGCTTGCTATGTAGTCGATCCACAACACTTCAGCCGTCTTCGCTACCCTGGTCCGTTCAAAATCAGCGACCAGCGTACCGACTATGACACACAATCGGCACTTGGCGATCCTAACGCAGGCAGTGTACGTCCTTTCTATATTGCAAAATTCTCTGAATTGTACCTTGTCGCTGCTGAGGCCGCTGTTAAAGGTGCTTCTGGCGAAATGTCCGCCCGCGATCTTGTAAACGTTTTGCGTGCCCGTGCCGGCAAATGGAGCTACAGCGTTGCCGAAGCAAAAGCCGTAACTCGCGACTATAGCAAGGAAATGACTGATGCAACTCCAACAAACATCGACATCGACTACATTCTTGCCGAACGTTCTCGTGAATTCTACGGTGAAGGTTATCGCTGGTACGATTTGGTCCGTACACAAACTTGGAAAGAAAAAGCATCATCATACAAGATTTGCGGTTCCGCTGCTACTGATGTAACTCTTGAAACATTCGAACGTGACATTGACGAGCACTTGTACCTAATGCCTATTCCACAAGGACAGCTTGACGGATTGGAAATGTCTGAAGAAGAAATCAAGGCTTATCAAAACCCTGGTTATTAATTATAGTTGAATATGTTTCGGTACAAAAATGCCGAAACATATTAATCTGAAATTCATTTTTTCATAATAGAAAAGTTTTTCCGATTAGAGTTGTTAGTCTGTCACTGTTTGACTATAAATAGTGACAAAGGGGAGTGCCGGTAACACTCCCCTGTTTTTTTATGACATTCATGCAAAAAGAAAGCCCGCAGGCTATTGTCTGCGGGCTTTCTTCACATTATTAAGTCCTATTACTGAATCAGTTCATTTCCGACTTTTCTTGCCCTATCAGGCTTGTCAAGATCGATACCGAATGCAAGGCCAATCTCGACTAGCAAGTTCCAGCCTGCGCAAAGCATCACGTATGGCTTGAAATCGCCTGCCTGCGGAACTTTAATGGTTTCAAACGGCGTGTCGTGATCGGCTATGGCTACAACCTTCAAGCCAACGCCCTTTTCAAGCACTTCCTGGAACTTTTCAATCTCGGCTTCGATAGGATCAATAACAAACACAATGTCATTTGGCATCATCACCTCCTCAATGCCGTGCACTGCGTACGTTCCTTCAAGAAAATCAGACTTATGGCGGGTTATTTCGTTGGTCTTCAATGTCAATTCCTCTGCAACTCCATCGTTATAGCCTGAAAAATAGATCGTCTCGGCATTCATGACATATTTCACAATGTCAGAAGGGATCGACAATGTCAGAGCCTGTTCAATCAATGATGGCAGTTTTTTCAGTTCGGCCGACTTGTCTTCGTTACGGACATTCCATAGAATCGACTCGTAATACAATGCCTGCTCTACAACACTCTTTGTGGCAGCCACAGCCTGCTCCCAACCGCAATTTAGGATATGTGTGCTGACACAGTTTTTTGAAAGCATTGTGTCGTTGCATGCTGTAAGGCCAAACACGTCTTTCTTGCCTGCCTCAAGCAATTTCTTCGCAAGAAGTATCACTTCCTTTGTACGGCCTGAATTTGAAGCGCAGCACACTGTGTATTTTGACAAGTCGTATTCATAAGACTGGCGAGAACCGTCAGTCTGGATGTTTGTGTCCATTCCCCAACGTTTTGCCTTGCGCATGGCGTTCTTGGCAGGGAAAATACGGCTAGAGCCTTCGCCTGTCAGATATAAGCGCTGGCTTTTCTTCACAACCTCAGATATTTTTTTTGTAACAGACGGATCGAACTTTTTTACGGTGTCAATGGTACCCATCATCTCCTGCACCAACGCATAATTTGCGTACTTTTCATCTTTGAGATTCATATGATTTATGTTTAAAAGCGGTTGTACAATTCACTAATTTGGGAATTGAAAGTCTCTGTCTCTTTCCTTACTTGAAGTATGAAACTGTTT